>JANXZD010000140.1 GCA_025355705.1 Bacteroidota bacterium
TCTGCCCAAAATGTATGGAAGAACATTTTCCGGAAGATGTCAATATCAAAAAAAATGTTTCTAGCACTGAACGTGTCTAAAAACGCTGAAACGATCGCCAAAAAGCCGGTCCAAGAAATTTTTAAACTTCTTTACCAAGGAGGTTGTAAAAATGATTCCTCTCAAACATGCCATTATTCCTATTACGGGTTTAACCTGTTCCAATTGCGCATTAGCGATCGAATTGAATGTTCGAAAACTGTCCGGTATTAAAGAAGCAAACGTAGATTTCGCCAGTGAGAAATTAACGGTCGCTTTTGAGCCAACACAACTTACTGAAAATGATATCGTTGCTTGCGTACAACGGGCAGGCTACAGAGTTGTCACCGGCAAATTAGATTTTCCGATAACCGGTCTTCGGGATCAAACGGATGCGTCAGCGTTGGAGAAAATACTTCTTAAACACCATGGGGTGGTCGTCTCAAGCGTAAACTATAGCACTGAACATGTGATCATAGAGTATATCCCCGGGATGACGAGTGTTGCCGAACTTGCGGGGCTTATTCGTAACGCCGGGTTCGACATTGTTCAAGCAAGTGATGCTGAGGAATCCGAGGATGTTGAAGCGAACTTCCGTGCCTCCGATCTCAACACCCAAAAGAACTTACTGCTGATCGGATTGAGCGTTACAATTCCGTTGATCATATTTAGTATGCTGCGCGATTTTCGCCTCGTTGGATTCGAACACGATCAATTTGCAATGCTTATCGCGGCAACAATAGTACAATTTGTTGTAGGATGGCAGTTCTATGTGGGAGCGTTTAAAAGTCTTCGCTTGCGGAGTGCCAATATGGATGTTCTGATCGTACTGGGCTCATCGGTTGCTTATTTTTCCAGTCTTTGTGTTGTACTCAATATTATTCACAGCTCCAATGTGTATTTCGAAACTGGGGCGGCAATTATCACACTCATCAGATTAGGTAAATTTCTTGAAACACGCGCGAAAGGAAAAACATCCGCAGCACTGAAAGCATTGATCGGCTTACGTTCTAAAACCGCCGCTGTTCTTCGCAACGGTGTTGAATCTATCATGAGCATTGAACATGTGGTTGTTGGAGATACAATTGTCGTTCGACCCGGTGAAAAAGTTCCTGTTGATGGCATCATTAGTGAAGGACGATCGGCATTTGAAGAATCGATGATCACCGGTGAGTCGATGCCGGTCAGCAAAGGACCCGGCGATGTAGTGATCGGTGCAACAATCAATCGTGAAGGATTGATAAAATTTGAAGCGACAAATATTGGAACAAATTCTACATTATCACAGATCGTACGACTTGTGCAGGAAGCTCAAGGAAGCAAAGCACCCATTCAAAAACTTACCGACGAAATCGGAAAATATTTCGTTCCCATCGTTATCGGCATTGCGCTGTTCACATTCTTTGGATGGATCTATGTTGCGCATATCGATTGGACCGGAGCAATGATCAACGCAATAGCGGTCTTAGTCATTGCGTGTCCGTGTGCCATCGGTTTGGCAACGCCCACAGCGATCATCGTCGGTACATCCAAAGGTGCTGAGAACGGTATCCTCTTCAAGAACAGTGAAATATTGGAACGGGCCGGTCGCGTGAACGTTGTTGTTCTGGATAAAACCGGTACGATTACAAAAGGTGAACCTCAAGTAACCGATATCATCTCTTTTGCTCACCATCAGACAGAAGAAGTTCTTCGACTTGCTGCATGTGCTGAGAATGGATCTGAACATCCCATAGGTCGCGCAATTGTAAAAATCGGACAAGAGAAAGGATTGAATCTCTTCTATCCTAAATCATTCCGCGCTTTTGGCGGCTTCGGAATTCGGGCTACGGTGGAAGATCAAATAATCATTATTGGCAATCCACGAATGATGGAGAATGAACACATTGATCTGAAACTATGTAGATCAGATATCACGCGGCTTCAAACAGAGGGAAAGACCGTGATGATCGTTGCAAAGAGTTCTGCAGCGGATAAAGAATCATTCCAGCCAATTGGATTGATTGCCGTTGCGGATACTGTGAAGACCGGATCAAAAGAAGCCATTGCAGAATTATATGCAATGGGTCTCGATATTGTCATGATCACCGGTGATAACCAATGCACTGCTGATGCAATTGCTAAACAGGTCGGCATTGTTCGCGTGATTGCAGAAGTGCTTCCCGGTGAAAAAGCAGACGTGATAAAAGAATTGCAGGCATCCGAAACGATGGGTAATTATGATCACCCGATCGTTGCAATGGTGGGTGATGGAATAAATGATGCGCCGGCACTTTCACAAGCCGATGTTGGTATTGCAATCGGCACCGGTACCGATATTGCTATTGCAGCGGCAGGTATTACATTGATCAGCGGCGATCTTTCCGGCGTAGCACGTGCTATCTCATTATCGAGAGGGACTTCGCAAACAATCGTTCAGAATTTAATATGGGCGTTGGTGTATAATGTTTTATTGATTCCCATTGCGGCATTCGGATTGCTCAGTCCGATGTTCGCTGCAGGAGCAATGGCATTCAGTTCCATCTTTGTTGTGACCAACAGTCTCCGATTACGCGGCTATACGGTGAAGATTTTTTCTCCGCGGAAAACGCGAGTCCGTCAATCTCTGGAATTCTTCTCACGCATTGCCGCTCCGGCAATTTCTCTGGCTATTCTCATCATCCTTCCTTTGCTGACAATGCCGGCAAGTCAAATGGAGATAAAAGGAGCAATTGTCGGCAACATGGAACCGCTCTTAATGATGGTGATGGCGATATCAAATGGTTTAATCGCAATCTCGTACGCATCAATCCCAATTTTTCTTATTGTGTTTATTCGGAAGCGAAAAGATCTGCCGTTCAGTTGGATCCTTGTGCTCTTCGGCTTGTTCATTCTTGCATGCGGAACAACGCATGTGGTACATATCATCGGAATTTGGTGGTCGGTTAATTGGTGGCAGGCAGCGGTCGATGCTTCATGCGCCGTTATTTCCATTGCAACGGCAATTATCGTATGGCCGGTACTGCCAAAACTGTTAGCAATTCCCAGTCCGGAACAATTGCGGATGGTGAACCGTGAATTGCAAACAGAAAAAGATAAACTTCTCTTCGCAAAATTGGAACTGCAAAAGGCATACGATATCGTTGAAATTCGTGTACAAGAACGAACTGCTGAACTGATGATTGCGAACAAATCGCTTCAGAAAGAAATCAACGAACACAAACTGGCTGAAGAGTTGCTCAGAAACAGTGAAGAGAAATTCAGGGCAATGGTTGAAACAATTCCGCTGGCAATTCATTTAACGGTTGGAGTAGAACAAATAACCAAATACGTCAATCCCGTGATGGTGAAATTATTTGGTTATACCATGGAAGATATTCCTTCCGTTGCGCAATGGTGGCCGCTGGCATATCCCGATGAAACATACCGCAAACAAATTTCTGAGGAATGGAACAATAAGGTTAAGCGTGCAATTGAGACGCAATCTCCTATTGAGCCAATGGAAGTTGTGGTAACCTGTAAGGATGGGTCGAAGAAAAATATCTTATGGGACTACATTACTCTTGGAGACAAGAACTATTCGTGCGGTCTGGACCTGACCGATCGCAAGCGAGCAGAGGAAAAAATTCTGCGTCATTTGGGAGAATTACAGCGGTGGCAGGAGGTGACACTCGGACGCGAAGATAGAAACCGACAATTAAAACAAGAAGTGAATGAACTGCTTAAACGTTTGGGTGAAACGATCCGCTATCCAAGCCAGGGAGGAAATGCAATATAAGATCAGCCGAGGGAGGTTTTATATTTTGTAAACTTCGGCAATGTGAATATTGTGTGACGAAAAATTTTATACGGACTTAACAAGAGAGACGCCTGAAAAATCTTCAATCAATGTCCAGAATGACAATGAACAATCAATTTTTCAGAAGTTTCCAAGAGTTCTCTTTTTGTTCAAAACGACAAAGTTTGAAGGTAGCTTAGAAAGAAAAAGGATGTCTTCATGAAAAATTCTATAAACGCTCGGTATCATGCCGGAGATATTTCCATTATGACGATGGGATTTCTTACGGCTGCGATTGGCATTGTTGTCATGCTTGGATGGATTTTGCAGCTTCCTCAGTTATCCAGTTTCGGCTCAAATCTTATACCGATGGCACCGAGCACTGCAATGTTATTTATCTTGATGGGAATTGCACAATCTCTTCGCAGACGCCTACCGCAAAATCGTGCAGCGTACTTCGCAGGTTTAGCCATTGGACTGCTGACTGCAATAACAGGGATAGTTTTATTTGCAACCTCTTTTTTGGGAATATATTTACCGATTGAGCATCTTGGTCTTTCCATCAACGACTCTCTTAATGGAATTTCAATTGGGCACATGTCACCAGTAACAGCATTCTGTTTCACAGCAAGTGCTTTGGCATTTTTATTGACACTTTCGCAATCGATCCAACGTTCAAAGCGGGGATGGATTGCCCTGCTGTTAGCTTTTCCGTTATTGCTAACTTCTTTCCTTCTTCTGATTGCGTATCTATTTGATTCACCTTTAATGTACGGTGGAGGCGTTATTCCTCCATCACTGCCAGCCGCTCTTGCTTTTCTCTTTCTTGCGAGCAGCCTGTCTATAAGTGCCGGACTTCAAGTCTGGTCTTACGATAGAATAAAAAACGCAGCCACAAGTCGAGTTTCATATATCTTTTTGTTGATATTCATTCTTTTAGCAGCAGGAATTGTTAGCGGGGGTTATTTTACATATCGAAATTATGAAAAGAACTATCGAACTGAAATAGAAAATCAACTTAGCTCTATTGCAGAAATGAAAATAGACCAAATACAATCTTGGCGAAAAGAACGTTTAAGCGATGGACAGACCTTTTACAAAAACTACATATTTTCTGCAGCTGTAAAACGGTACATCCAGAATAAAAATAACAGCGAAGCAAAAAAAGAAATTTTAGCGTGGGTTGGACACGTGCGGGATGCGTATAACTATGATCTTATGATGCTGCTGGATTCAAAATTGAATATGATATTATTGTTTCCGGAGAAGAAAGAGCTGTCGCAATTAATACTTGACCAAAGAAGCACTGAAACATTGATGTCGGGGAGTATCATTTTTCAAGATTTCTACAGGAACGAACAGGATCAACACATTTACCTAAAAGTTCTTGTTCCGATTCTGGATGAACGTTTTCCGCAACAAATTATTGCTGTGCTTGCCCTTCGGATTAGTCCTGAAATATACCTCTATCCTCTCCTCAAAAAATGGCCCACACCAAGCCGGACGTCCGAAACGTTAATTATTCGTAGAGATGGGAACGATGCACTGTTCTTGAATGACCTTAAATTCCAAAAGGATGCGGCTTTGAATCTCCGCATTCCGTTGACGAGTAACGATATTTCCGCTGTAAAGGCGGCGTTGGGAAAGACAGGAATAATAGAAGCAAAAGACTATCGTGGGGTGCCTGTCATTGCATATGTATGTGCAGTTCCAAATTCACCGTGGTTCATGGTCGCTCGTATAGATATTGAGGAAGTGTACGCACAGTTGAAAGAAAGATTATGGCTGATGATTGCTCTTGTTGGCGCCTTACTTAGCGGGGCTGGTGCAAGTGTAGGAATAGTATGGCGACAGCAGCGCAACCTTTTCTATCGGGAACAATATAAATCGGCGGAAGCGTTGCGTGAGAGTGAATTACGATTGCGCCGTGCGGTTTTAAATGCACCCTTCCCCATTATGATTCACGCGGAAGATGGAGAGGTTGTGATTATTAGTAATACGTGGACCGAGATTACCGGATATACACATGCCGATATTCCCACCACTGCCTTATGGACCGAAAAAGCATATGGGCTGCGGAAGAAACTGGTTCAGGAAGATATCGACCGGTTGTACGGATTAACAGAAAAAATTTATGAAGGCAACTATGAAGTAATGACCATGTCAGGTGATAAGCGAACCTGGGAATTTATGTCGGCTCCATTAGGCGTTCTTCCTGATGGAAGACGAATGGCAATAAGTATGGCGATGGATATCACTGAACGCAAACGGACGGAAGATCTGAACAATACGCGCATACATCTTATGTTCTATTCCGACAATCATTCTTTAGATGAAGTGATGGAAGAGACACTGAATGAAGCAGAGAAACTTACCGGCAGCATAATTGGTTTCTATCATTTTGTTGATGACGATCAGAAATCTCTCACTCTTCAAAATTGGTCGACTCGAACCAAAAAAGAATTTTGCAAAGCTGATGGCAAAGGATTGCATTATGAGATAGCCAAGGCAGGCGTTTGGGTGGAATGTATACAACAGCTCAGACCCGTTATCCATAACGATTATGCCTCCCTGCCGAATAAAAAAGGGTTGCCATCCGGGCATGCAACTGTGATTCGAGAACTTGTCGTGCCAGTCATTCGTGATGGCAAGATCAAGGCAATATTAGGTGTTGGGAATAAGCCGAGCAATTATTTTGAGGCAGATGTTGACACAATTTCTCAGTTTGCCAATCTTGTTTGGGATATCACCATGCAAAAACGGATTGATGAAGTGTTGAAAAAAAATACTGAATTTATTAACAAGATCATCGAAACATCGGCTCTCAGTACATGGATTTCTGATGAGAATGGAACGGCGATCCGTGCAAATTCTGCATGTTTTAAATTTTTTGGAGCCACGGAAGATGAAGTGATAGGTAAATATAATATTTTAAAAGATGAGGTTATTGAAAAGCAAGGGTTAATGTCTGAAGTACGAAAGGTGTTTGAAAAAGGAGAAGTTGTCAGTATCATCATTGATTACAATTTTGGAGAAGTTGAACATATTGATGTGAAAAACGCTGCTCACAAAGTTATTAACTCAATTTTTACTCCAATCTTTGACAATACAAAAAAAGTAACGAATGTTATCGTCCAAACGATCGATCTGACCGAGCGAGTAAGGGCAGAAAAGGAATTGCGTAAACTTCTTGAATTGAACGAACATTCCCAGCAATCACTTCTGAGTGTTCTCGAAGATCAGAAACGAGCGGAAGAAGAAATTCGTAAACTCAACACCGAACTTGAGCAGCGTGTCGTACAGCGAACTGCCCAGCTTGAAGCATCCAACAAAGAAATGGAGGCATTTTCTTATTCGGTGTCACATGATCTGCGTGCGCCTCTTCGGCATGTGGGGGGATATGTTGATCTGTTGACCAAACATTTTTCTGATGCGCTTCCTGAAAAAAGAAACCATTATCTTAACAGCATCTCCGACTCTGCACGTCAGATGGGAATACTAATAGATGATTTGTTGGACTTTTCACGGACCGGACGTTCAGAAATGAAAATGTCGGATGTGGATATGAACAAGATGATAACCGACATAGTGAAATCTCTGCGTCAGGAATGTTCGGACAGAACCATTGAATGGATCATCGGTTCATTACCAACGATTCCGTGCGACTACGCAATGATGAGACTCGTTTGGATTAACCTGTTGAATAATGCAATCAAATTCACACAACACAAACAAGAAGCTAGAATAGAAATTGGAGTTCGGGAAGAAGCTGTGGAATTTATTTTCTTTGTGCGCGACAACGGTGTCGGTTTTGATATGCAGTACGCAGATAAATTGTTTGGAGTGTTTCAACGATTACATTCCAAAGCAGAGTTTGAAGGGACAGGTATTGGTCTTGCCAATGTGCAACGCATTATACTTCGGCATGGCGGACGAGTCTGGGCTGAGGCAGAACTGAATAACGGAGCGACATTTTATTTTACTATACCCAAAAAGAAGGAGCATATACGATGAACGATTTAAAAACAATCCTGCTCGTGGAAGACGACCCGAAAGATGTTGAATTGACTCTTGAAGCATTATCCGACATAAAACTTGCGAATCAAGTTACAGTTGTACACGATGGCGTAGAGGCATTGGAATTTCTGCGGTACGAAGGAGAATTTAAAGAACGCAAGAAAGGAAACCCGGTAGCAATATTGCTGGATATTAAGATGCCGCGAATGACTGGATTGGAAACATTGCATGCAATTCGGAATGATGATCGGTTCAAAAAAGTTCCGGTTGTGATGATGACATCATCCCGCGAAGAATCTGACTTAAAAAAGAGTTATGAGTTTGGGACCAATGCTTTTGTGGTGAAACCGATGGACCCTAAAGAATTTATTCATGCGGTAAAACAGATCGGAATATTCTGGGCGCTGCTCAACGAACTGCCAAAAGAATAAGGAGCATACCATGAATCAAAATATTCAAAAAGGTACTGCACTCAACGTTTTGTCTCTCGAAGATTCGGAACGTGACTTTGAGATCATCTGCGCATTATTGAATGATTCCGGTTTTGATGTGCAGAGTGAACGTGTTGACACCGAAAAAGATTTTACCACAAAACTACACACCGGAACGTACGATATTATTTTGGCTGATTTTAAATTGCCGGGGTTCAATGCATTTAAAGCATTGGAAATAGCCTGCAAAATTTCTCCTGTTACACCGTTTATCTGTATTTCAGGAACGATTGGAGAAGAAACCGCCGTTGAGTTAATTAAGTGTGGAGCTGTTGATTATATCTTAAAAGATAAACCTAATCGGCTGCCCGTTGCAGTTCAGCGGGCACTCGATGAAGCAGTGGAAAAAAAGAAACGGAAAGAGGCTGAAGATAAACTACGGCAAAGCCAACACAATCTTACAGAAGCTGAACGGATAGGAAAGGTCGGCGGCTGGGAGTTTAATATTGATACTGGAAAACAGATTTGGACAGAAGAGGTCTATGAGATTCACGAAGTAGATCTTACGTTCGAACCGACTGTGGAGAATGGAATACAGTTTTATTCCCCCGCGTCCAGACCCATTATTGAAGCCGCTGTAAAAAAATCTGTTGAAGATGGCGCACCATTTGATGTGGAACTGGAGATCATTACCGCCAAAGGAAATCTTTGCAGCGTTCATGTAATAGGAAATGTGGATTTGGAACACCGCAGAGTATTTGGTTTCTTTCAAGATATCACTGAGCGCAAACGTGCAGAGAGAGAACTGAAAAAAAGCGAGGCGCGCTTCCGGCACATCTCATCTACTATCTCAGATATTTCTTATTCCTGTAAGGTTGATCAAGGCGACAGCTATTCGATTGACTGGATGACAGGTGCAGCGGAGCGAATTACAGGGTATACAATAGATGAAATTAAAGCGAAACGATGCTGGGGGAAATTGGTTGTCGATGAAGATGCAGGTCTCTTTAAGGAATTTGTGACGGGTCTTGTTCCCGGTTCATCTGGTTCCTGTGAACTGCGCTTGAAACACAAGAGCGGAAATATTGTATGGGTTACCTCTGTTGCCGAATGTGTACATGATCAAGAGATATCCGAGTCCCATATTCTTTATGGAGGATTGGTGGATATCACCGAGCGCAAACGGTCTGAAGAAGATATCCTTCAAAGCAGAGAGTATTTCAAAAATGTTTTCGAACATGCGGCAGTTGGTAAGTCCATCACATCACTTGACGGTACATTAAGAACAAACAGAGCATTTAGTGAAATGTTGGGATATTCCGAAGAAGAATTCGTAAATATCCATTGGATGACCATAACTCATCCGGATGATGTTGAAAAAAATCAACAAGTTATCAAGTCAATTCTTTCAGGGGAGAAATTAATGGATCGCTGGGAAAAACGGTACATCCATAAGGATAGAAATATTGTTTTTGCTGATATTACAACCACTCTTCAGCGCGATACTAATGGAAAACCTCTTTATTTTATAACAACAATTCAAGATATCACGGAACGCAAGCTGGCAGAAAAAGCTTTACAGTATAAAATGGACGAGCTTCAAAAATTCCAGCACTTGACCGTTGGACGCGAACTGACGATGATCGAACTCAAAAAGGAAGTGAACGCGCTTCTTAAAAAATCCGGCGGCAAAGAAAAATACAAGATCATCGCGTGACAATACTGATGTACCATTTGCACTACGCAATCCTTCGCAGCTGCAAGGACAACTATTGGAATTGGAGAAACAAGATTGCATCTTTTAGGAACCATCTCTGAGCACCTTTATGGAAAACAACCAAATTAAAATACTGATTATCGATGATAACAACGATAATCTTACCATTTTAAAATTACTGATCAAAGAGACATTTCCGGAAGCGGTACCATTGACTGCGCTGAACGGGGAAGACGGAATTGAGCTGGCGACTGCCAACGATCCGGATGTTATCCTTTTGGATATTGTGATGCCCGGGATGGATGGTTTTGAAGTTTGCCGGAGATTGAAAGCCGATAAAAAGCTAAGCAGTATTCCGATCATCTTTGTTACGTCATTAAAAGCGGATAAGGAAAGTTGTCTTCGCGCGTTGGAAGCCGGCGCGGAAGCGTTCATTACCAGACCGATCCAGGAACTTGAACTGTTCGCGCAAATCCGTGTAATGCTAAAGATCAAAACTGCCAATACCGAGAAGCGTTTTGAAAAAAATACATTTGCAGTACTGTTGGATGAACAAACCAGCGAGCTGACAGCAACTCATACCGCCACACTCAACCTTCTTGAAGATCTAAAGAATGAGAATGAAGCGAGAAGAAGAAGCGAAGAAGCGTTGAAAGAGAGCGAAATGAAATATCGCGAACTGGTGGATGGTTCACCGGATGCTATTGCCATTTACATAGAAGGGAAGATCGTATTCGCCAATCGTTCCGGTGTATCATTGATGAGAGCATCAAGTGTCAATGAATTGATCGGAAGATCTGTTCTTGATTTTGTCCACCCGTCATCCAAAGAATTTGTTGCGAAGAGAATGATGGAAGTAATGAAGGGCGGGAAAGCATTACAATTAGAAGAAGAAAAATTTATTCGATTGGATGGTTCAGAAGTTGATGTTGAAGTAAAAGCGTTGCCGGTTGTTTATGACAACAAACCCGCCATCCAGATCATTGTGCGCGATATTACCGAGCGCAAGATGGCGCAAGAAATGCGCAGGAACTCTGAAGCACGGTTCCGATCCGTCTGGGACAACTCCGTTGATGGAATGCGGATCACCGATAACGAAGGAATAATTGTAGCGGTGAATGACGCATACTGCAAGCTTGTTGCAGTGAAGAGAGAAGAACTCGAGGGGCAGTCGTTTAATATTGTGTACACATCTTCTGATGATGAAAATCAAACGTCAACGCAACAGTACAAGAACAGATTCTCCACACGAACAATCATTCCAAACACTGAAGCAGAATTGCCGCTACGATCCGGGAACAAGCTGAGTGTGGAAATATCCAATTCGTTTCTTGAATCTGAAGGGAACAAGCCGTTGCTGTTAGGTATTTTCCGCGACATCACCGAGCGCAAACGAATGGACGAAATTCTGCGCGAGAGTGAAGAACGATATCGTGCAATGGTTGAGTGGTCGCCCGAAGCCATCTCCGTTCATCGGGACGGCAAATTGCTTTTTGTCAATCCGGCTGCCGTAAGGATGTTTGGCGCAGCATCTGTGAAAGAGTTGATAGGAAAATCTATCATCGATCTTGTTCACCCGGACTTTCAGCAAAGAGTACACGAGCAGTTGAAGAAGAAGATCGACCGTGGTGTCATCATTCCGATGGCAGAAGGACGATTTATCAAATTGGATGGTACAATAATAGATGTAGAAGTTCAGAGTATATCGATTGTCTATAATGGAAAACTTGCGATTCATGGTTCTATGCGTGACGTTACCGAACGAAAACGTGCTGAAAGAGTTGTATTGGAGAGAGAAAGAGAACTTTCAACATTGATGGACAATTTTTCGGGGATGGTCTATTCTTGTTTGAACGACAAGGATTGGACAATGAAATTTGTTAGCGATGGATCGATCGAGCTGACCGGTTATTTGCCGGATGAATTGATAGACAATAGGGTCATTACGTATAACGATATCATTTATCCTGATGATCGGAGAGCAGTTTCGGATACAGTGAAAGTTTTTCTTGAAAAAAAATCTGCCTTTGTTTTGGAATACCGTATTGTAGCAAAAAACGGTTCCATCAAGAATGTTTGGGAACGAGGCAAAGGCATTTACACGTCTGATGGGAAACTGCATCATCTTGAAGGGATCATTTCCGACATCACCGATCGTAAGCGTGCAGTAGAAGCACTGGTAGAAAATGAGAAAAAATATATAGAACTGTTCGACAATGCCCCTGTTGGATACCATGAATTGGATGTTCAGGGACGCATTACCCGTGTGAACCAAACAGAACTTGATATGTTAGGATATACCGCGGAAGAAATGGTCGGACAATTTGTGTGGAAATTTGTTGACGACCAAGGAATTTCCAAACAGCGTGTCATGGAAAAACTGAAAGGAATACTCTATCCGTCGAGAGGACGGGAAAGCAATTATCGTCGGAAAGACGGCACAATATTTCCGGTTGTTATTGGGGAAAAAATTCTTCGCGATACAACCGATACCATTATAGGCATTCGTACAACGCTCCAAGACATTACAGAACAAAAGCGGGTGGAAGTTGCATTGCAAGAGAACGAACTGCGATTCCGATCTATCATGCACTCTGCAAATGAAGCAATTATTACGGCAGACAGTAAAGGAATCATAGTAGATTGGAATCGAGGTGCCGAAAAAATATTCGGCTATACTTATTCAGAAATAACCGGAAAAAATTTGCGCGTCATCATTCCTGCTCATTACATCGATCAGCACATCAACGGAATGAAACGGATAGAACAAGGGGGAAAACATCATATTATTGGAAGCACGATAGAATTACACGGACTGCATAAGAACGGAAATAAATTCTCGTTGGAATTATCATTGGCAGAATGGGAAACCGTGGCAGGAAAATATTTTACGGGTATCATTCGTGACATTTCTGAGCGGAAAAAATCTGAAGAACAGATCACGATGCTTGCCCAAGCGATC
>JANXZD010000141.1 GCA_025355705.1 Bacteroidota bacterium
CCTGCCATTCCAAACTTATCTTGCACGCCAAGCTATATTTTCGTAAATTTATTCAATTTGTGAGGAAAAGGGTGTAATAGTTATACAGTTTTAGTGCTATTACTTTATGCAGTGTCGTAGGAAAACAAGTGTAAATCCCTATAATGGGTATATGTTTAATTTAAGAGATTCGATAAGTAAAAAGAACTTGTCTGATGATGTGAAAGGCTGTTGTTTCAAATGAAAAAAGAAATTTTAATTAACTCCGTCGGTAACGAAATCCGAATTGCGATCACCGAAGACGCCAGATTGGCTGAGTTATTTGTAGAGACACCCGAAAAAGAGCGTATGATGGGGGATATTTATTTTGGCAAAGTTGCCAAAGTGATGCCCGGTATTCAAGCGGCGTTTATCGATATTGGCTTACAACAAGATGCATTCCTCCATTTCTCCGATATCAGCGATGTGCAGGATGAATATAATGCAATGCTGGATGATGAAGACGAAGATGATGATTCTGATGAACCATCTGAGAATGAAAAAGTAACACCTGCGGTTAAGAAACCAAAACCCGAGAAAAAACCACGGGAAGAAAAACGACGGGCCGTTACAATTACAAAAGGTCAGGAGATCATTGTTCAGGTAACGAAAGAACCCGTTGCTAAAAAAGGTGTTCGAGTCACTTCTCAAGTATCACTTCCGGGACGATTCTTAGTTCTCCTGCCGTTCGATGGTAAAGTCGGTATATCCAAAAAGATCAGTAGTTTTCGTGAACGCCGCCGATTACGTCGGTTAGTGCGCAGTATTCTTCCCGCAGGATTTGGCGTTATCGTTCGTACAAATGCCGAGAATCAGGATGAAAAATTATTCTTGAATGATTTGGAATCACTGCTTGCAAACTGGAGAGAGATTGAAAAGAGTGCTAAAGAAGAAAAACAACCATCGCTGATCTATAAAGATATGACAACAACGTCCAGCGTGATTCGCGATCTTTTCAGCGAGCAGGTGGAAAGAGTTGTGACCGATGATAAGAAGCTATTCAAAGAGATTAAATCGTACGTAAAAGTTTTTTCACCTGAAATGGCAGACCGCGTTGAATATTATTCGAAACGTGAACCGTTGTTTGACTCATTCGGTATTGAAAAAGAAATTGCAACGCTGTTGGCGCGTAAAGTTTGGCTGAAACATGGCGGATATATCATTGTGGAGCAAACCGAAGCAATGGTGGTGATCGATGTAAACAGCGGACGATATGCTGCAAGCAAAGAACAAGAAGAGAACTCACTTAAAACCAATCTGGAAGCAGCCCGCGAACTCTCACGTCAGATTCGACTTCGTGATCTTGGCGGAATCATCGTTATCGATTTTATCGATATGCTTGATGATCGCAACAAGAAAAAAGTGTACGACGAAATGAAGAAAGAGTTCAAGCGAGATCGTTCAAAGCATACGATACTTCCGTTGACCGATTTCTGTTTAATGCAGATCACCCGACAACGCGCACGACAGAGTGTCATCCATAGTTTTATGGAACCATGTCCGGTCTGCGGCGGTTCAGGAATGATCCAATCGAAAACAACGATCATGAGCAATATCGAACGATGGCTTCGCCGGTATCGAAGCGAGGGAGGTGGAGAGTTACGTCTGCATCTTCGTATCAATCCGAGCATGGCAGAGTTCATCAACGAAGGATTCTTCAATCGTAAATGGCAGATGCGAGTGAACTTCTTGAAATGGATTACGATCGAAGAGGATAAAGCGCTGCAGATTGATGATTTTCATTTTGTTTCTGTAAAACAGGACAAAGATATTACCCCGGAATTTGCGAACTAAACTATTTTTTTTGGAGACACTGGTATGAAATTTTTTATCGATACAGCAAACTTGGCAGAAATTAAAGAAGCAAACGCTCTCGGTGTTCTGGACGGGGTTACCACCAATCCATCGCTTGTTGCAAAAGAAGGAAAAGATTTTGTGACGCTGTTGAAAGAGATCTGCGCTGTGGTCAACGGACCGATCAGTGCGGAAGTTGTTTCAATGGAATTTGACGGAATGATGAAGGAAGGAAAAGAACTCGCAAAGATCCACGATAATATTGTGATCAAACTTCCTCTTATTAAAGACGGATTGAAGGCTGCAAAGGCATTTCACTCAGAAGGAATTCGCACAAATGTTACGCTCTGCTTCTCCGCAAATCAAGCGCTGCTTGCCGCAAAAGCCGGCGCGACGTATATCAGTCCATTCGTCGGACGGCTTGATGATATCAGCACCAACGGTATGGAGTTGATCGAACAGATCGTAACGATCTACAACAATTACGGATTTGAAACCGAAGTTCTTGTCGCAAGTGTTCGCCATCCTATTCACGTACAACAAGCAGCATTGATCGGTGCACATGTCTGTACGATGCCGTTAAAAGTGATCGATCAATTGATCAAACACCCATTGACGGATAGCGGTCTTGAAAAATTTCTTGCTGACTGGAAAAAAGGACAACCGAAATGAAGCGAACGCCATTCTATGAATTCCACAAGAATGCCGGTGCGAAGATTGTTCCGTTTGCCGGATATGAAATGCCCGTGCTGTACTCCGGAATAATGGAAGAACACAAAGCTGTTCGTAATGCGGTAGGAGTATTTGATGTCTCCCATATGGGTGAGTTTTATGCAAAGGGTATTCATGCGTTGTCGTTCCTCCAGTCAATTACAGTGAACGATGTTTCAAAACTTACGCCGGGGAAAGCGCAATATTCCGCAATGTGTTTTGATGACGGTGGAATTGTTGACGATCTTTTGATCTATATGCTGGCGGAACATTCTTATATGATCGTTGTGAATGCATCGAACATTGAAAAGGATTGGGAATGGATGAAAAAACACTGTCCACCCGACGTTACATTCGAAAATAAAAGTGATGAGACCGCATTGCTTGCGATTCAAGGCCCAAAGTCCCTTGCAACAATGTCCCGCTTTTTGGATTCCGTTTCGACGGGATTCCTAAAACCGGAACAAAAACTGATATCGGCAAATCTCTCAACAATTCCATATTACAATTTCGTACAAGGAAGTGTTGCCGGTATTGAGATGATCATTTCGCGAACCGGGTATACCGGCGAGTTAGGTTTCGAGATATATTTCAATGTTGCGCACGCCGAAAAAATTTGGAACGCAATTTTTGATGCAGGAAAAGAATTTGGAATTACTCCGATCGGTCTTGGTGCGCGCGATACATTACGATTAGAAATGGGATATTGCCTCTATGGGAACGATATTGATCAGACAACGAACCCTATTGAAGCAAATCTGGGATGGATCACCAAATTGAACAACGGTGAGTTCGTTGCCAAATCAATTTTGGAAAAAATAAAATCAGAAGGACCGAAGAGAAAATTAGTTGGGATGCTGCTAAGTGACAAAGCAGTACCGCGTCATGGTTATCAGCTTGTGGTCAACGGAGCAAATGTCGGTGTCGTAACGAGTGGAACATTCTCGCCGTCGCTCGAAAAAGGAATTGCGATGGGATATGTGAACGTTCCGCACACAGAGGTCGGCTCAAAAATTGCAATAGATGTTCGGGGGAAAATGATTGAGGCCACGGTAGTTGCTCTTCCTTTCTTAAAGAAATAACATCAGTGCAGGCAATCGTCTGCTCAATGGGGAATTGTATCATATGAAAATCGAAGTCTTTTTTTCACCATCACAAATCGATGACCTTTTTTTGCGCGACAAGAATGTTGTTGTTATTGATGTTCTGCGTGCAAGCTCAACAGTCATCACAGCGCTGAACAACGGCGCAAAAGAGATCATTCCTGTTAATACGATCGAATCAGCAGTGAAAGTATCCGGTAATTTGTTTGGTGATGTTGTGTTGCGCGGTGGTGAACGAAACGGAAAAATTATTGAAGGATTCAATCTTGGTAATTCTCCGCTTGAGTATACGGAAGATGCGGTAAAGAATAAATCGATCATCTTCTGTACATCCAACGGGGCGCCGGCAATGTGGAAAGCGCGGTATGCAAAGAATTTATTGATCGCAGGATTCATCAATATGTCTGCTGCCGTAAAACGCATCACGGAATTAAAAGATGATGTGTATATTCTCTGTGCGGGAAAACATACACAGTTCTGTCTTGAGGATACGGTCTGTGCCGGAATGATCATTAAAGAGTTGATGGAGGGAAAGAACTCTGAATTTGAGTTCAACGATTCCGCCGCTGCAGCGTACACGCTCTACAAGAATGCAAGTAAAAATCTGTTGAAGATGGCGCGGACCTGCGATCATGGAAAATTTCTGATCGAGATCGGCTGTGAGAATGATCTTGAATTCTGCACCACTGTTGATGCGTTCGATGTTGTTCCAGAACTTACCAGCAATGTTCTTCGATTGAAGAAAAAAGCGGATGCTGCAGTTCCACACGTTCCCATCAGTATTGATACAACCGGCGGGAAAGGAGAATAATGGAAGATTTTCCGCTGCCACTACAAGAAGATCAACCGGCAACACCCGCGCCTCGCCGCAAGAAACAGGATAACGGTTCGAAAAAGAATAATCAGCAGCGCAAGCAGGTTCTGTCGTTCCTTGTCATCGTTTTTGGATTGATGGCTCTGCTCTCCATGGTTTCCTATTCACCCGGAGATGAAGCGAACGGTGATGTTCGATTTTCCGACCTCTACAAAGTGTTTACTAATGATCCGTTCATTCAGCAAAAATCCGAACTGACGACGAACTGGCTAGGTCTCTTTGGCGCGATTCTTTCAAATTTTCTCATCAATTCTACGGTCGGTCTCTTTGCGTTTATCGTTCCAACATTGATGCTGATGTGGGGATGGACAATGCTTCGAAGCGGCAATATCCGACGCCTTGTCTATTTTACAAATTATGCGATCATCCTTGCGCTTCTTGGTTCCGCTTTCTTTGGATTGTTGCGTAAGGCCGGTCTGAGTGAAGTGATCTCAGGAGAATGGCATGGAAGTTTTGGCGCATTTTTCGCAACCATTCTTCAGCAATCGATCGGAATGGCGGGCGGGATGATCATTACAGTGTCTCTCGGTATTGTTACGCTTACGCTTGCCATCGATCTTGACCTGCACAAGACTTCTGAGCGTATCAAAGATTTTATTATCGCGATCGGTGAATTCTTTGGTGCAAAGATGGAAGAATGGAAAGAACAGCAGGAAATTCGTGCACAACTAAAGGAAGAAGAGAAAAAACGGGAAGCGGCGGAGATAAAGGTGAAACGGATGGATACGGAAATATCCTTTCCAGAAGAAAAACCTGAACCAAGAGTAACTCAAGCGAAGAAAGAGTTTGTTCGTTCGCAGCCAATTGTTAATAGAGAACAAAGTAAAGAAGTCGCCTCATTTGATCTTCTTGATACTCCGCTGGAAATTAAAGAAGGAGTGAAAGAAAAAGAAGCAGAACTTGAAGAACGTGAAGTTGAAGATGAAGAGATCGATTATGTTTTTCCTTCGGTCGATCTTCTTGATCCAAAAAAATATGAAGAGAAGATCAGTGATGAAGAGCTAAAAGCGAATGCAGCATTGCTGCAGGCAAAACTTGCCGACTTTGATGTTGAAATTGCAAATGTCAGTGTAACACCAGGCCCTGTTGTAACACTGTATGAACTTGTTCCCGCCACCGGTGTGAAGGTTTCGAAGATCACCAGTCTTGCCAATGATCTTGCGCTTGCTATGCAGGCTCGCGGAATTCGTATCGAAGCGCCGATTCCCGGAAAAGGGACGGTCGGCGTCGAAATTCCGAACAACAAACCGCAGATCGTAACGATCCGCAGTATCTTGAACTCAGAAAAATTCCGCGACAGTAAAGCAGCGCTTCCGCTTGCCATGGGGAAAACGATCACCGGCGAAATTTTCATTGATGATCTTGCTAAGATGCCTCACGTTCTTATTGCCGGTGCAACCGGTATGGGAAAAAGTGTCGGAATCAATACGATCATTGCAAGTTTGTTGTATCGTCTGCATCCCTCGGAATTGAAATTCATTCTTGTCGATCCCAAAAAGATCGAGCTGAATCTCTATGAAAAGATGAAGAACCATTATCTTGCAGTTTCTCCGGATATGGATGAAAAGATCATTACGCAGCCGCAGAATGCCGTGCTTGTATTAAAATCA
Source organism: Bacteroidota bacterium (assembly GCA_025355705.1). Classification (GTDB taxonomy): domain Bacteria; phylum Bacteroidota; class Ignavibacteria; order UBA10030; family UBA8401; genus UBA8401. Next base: position 6,111 of record JANXZD010000141.1, read on the forward strand.
TGCGTGATTGAAATGGAGAAACGATACGATCTTCTCGCGTCTGCCGGAGTGCGTCATGTAACCGATTATAATGTGCGATTCAAAGATGGCAAACTGAAGGTGAAAGATACCGAAACATTAAAGCATCGCTTCCTTCCATATATCGTCGTGATTGTTGA
>JANXZD010000205.1 GCA_025355705.1 Bacteroidota bacterium
CCTGATCGGTTGCCCGAATATTCTGATTCAGAGCTCGGAACGGCCTATTTGAATTTCGTGATCAACAATGTAAAATCTCTTGTCGATTCAACCTATAGAACAAAACCAGGAAAAGAACACACGGGAATTATCGGTTCATCGTTAGGCGGATTGTCCTCTTTGTTGTTTGTATGGAAGCGACCTGATGTTTTTGGAATGGCCGGATGTCTGTCGCCGTCATTTTGGTATGACAATGAAAAGACATTGAAAGAAATCCGTGAATATTCCGGACATAAAAAAAATATTAAAATCTATTTGGATTGCGGCGGACGTGAAAAGGAACTTATCAGCGGATATAAACGGATGGTAGAAATTCTAAAATCCAAAGGATATAAAAAAGGAAAAGATCTCGATTATACTCTTGAATCGAAAGGAACGCACAGCGAACAGTACTGGGCAAAACGTGTGTGGCGACCGTTAGTATTTATGTACGGCAGACGTTAGCGCAGGCTATTGGCCGTTAGCTTTTAGCTGTTAGCAAAAAATTATCGAGGACATTTTTAGAATTGCCAAAAGCTAACAGCTAATTGCTAACAGCTTTGTTTTTCTTCAGCGACTCTTTCTCCAACTTCTTCTTATACTCGATCACCTTCTTCATTAATCCCTTATCGCTGATCGCAAGCATTTGAATTGCCAGTAATCCAGCGTTTTTTCCGCCACCAATCGCAACAGTAGCAACCGGAACTCCTCCCGGCATCTGTGCAATGGAGAGAAGTGAGTCTAAACCATCTAATGATTTTGTCTTTATCGGCACACCGATAACTGGAAGAGGAGTATGCGACGCAGACATTCCTGGCAGATGAGCAGCACCTCCGGCACCGGCGATAATAATTTTTATTCCGCGTTTCAATGCAGATGAAGAATATTTTGCCATAAAATTTGGTGTACGGTGAGCTGAAGTGATCTTCATTTCGTATGGTACGCCAAATTCATCAAGAATAAGTGCTGCTTCCTGCATAGTAGGAAGATCCGAGTCACTTCCCATGATTATTCCAACAATAGGTTTTTTCATTTAATATTTTTTTAAAACGTTGCGTTATTTCCGCACGTTTTTTTTGCGGGAATCTATAAATTAATTTTCTTTTCAATCTCGTTCGCGTCTTTTAGAATTTTCTTCAGATTATCACCAACAATTGTAATATGCCCCATTTTTCTTCCAACACGTGATCCATTCTTTCCATAAATGTGCAGACGAATGTTCGGATCTTTCAATGTGGTTCGATACGTGTCGATCATTTTTTGCGGATGTGACTTTCCTAAAAGATTGATCATCACTGCGTATGGTCGCACCATTTCAGTTGACCCAAGTGGAAGTTCCATAATAGAGCGAATGTGATTCTCAAATTGTGAAGTGACACACGCATCGATCGTATAATGACCGGAATTGTGCGGACGCGGAGCCATTTCATTCACCATGATTGAATTGTCGTTCGCTAAAAACATTTCTACACCGAATATGCCGAATCCTTTAACTGCATTAACTGATTTGACAGCAATTTTTTCTGCAAGTGCAGAAATCTTTTTTGAGATCTGTGCTGGCGCAATGACAGTATGACAAATATGATTCTTTTGAATTGTCTGAACAACAGGATATACCTTGGTTTCCTTTTTCGTACGAACGACCATTACGGCAAGCTCCATGGTAAAATCAACAAATGACTCTGCCATAAGATTGATATGACGATCTGATAAATGCTTTACAGCATCTTTGTACTCTTTTTCATTGCTGATAAGAGCATTTCCATACCCATCATATCCCATTTTTCGGGATTTCAGAACGAATGTCGGTCCAAGGATTTTTGCAATTTGTTCAAATGTCTGTTGTTCTTTTACTTCAACGAATTTTGCAACGGGAATTTTATTCTTTTTAAGCGTTTGTTTTTGGAGCAATTTATCCTGGATCAAACCTATCGTGATTGAAGAGGGGAAAACTTTTTTTCCAAGTGACTCAATAAATTTAAGTTTATGATGATCGACAAATTCGTTCTCCAGCGTTATCACGGTGCAATGATGAACAAAAGACCGGATATGCAATTCATCATCAACCCACCCAATAGACTCGTTATGCGTTAATTGGCCTGCAGGAGAATGCATTTCTTTATCCATTATTGCGATATCAAATCCCAAACGGATTGCAGCAAGTGTTGACATTTTTGCAAGCTGGCCTCCACCTAGAATTCCGATGCAGATTTTTTTATCCATACTTATTGAGAAAGAAGTGTAATTCTAAATTGAAATGTCGGACGTGATCTGTCCGACATTATTTTCTATAAGAAAGATAATGTGAATTGACTCTATTAGCAAACATGAAAATACAAAACTAGAATGCTCATTGAACTAAAGATTTAGCAGCATGGTCTCCAGCAACATATCCAGTTGAAAATGCTGCCTGTAGATTGTAGCCGCCAACAGGTCCGGCAATATCCAAAACCTCGCCGCACAGATACAAACCGGAAACGATCTTTGATTCCATTGTTGTCCGATCGACTTCATCCAATGGAGCACCCCCGGCAGTAACTTCACCGCGGTCCAGAGGAATATCTTTTACAATTCCGAGAGAATAACATTTCAATTTATTAACCAATTTTCTCCGATCAGTTTTTGAAAGTTGATTCAATATGGTTGTGTCATCAATCTTTAACTGTATCAATATGAATTCGGCAAGTTTTTGCGGCACGAGATACTCGGTCATCGTTAACATGCTTCGCAACGGATTTACAGAAATCTCTTTGACGATTTTTTCATCCAATTGCTCAATGGATATTTCAGGATAGAAGTCAATGCACATATCAATTTTGACACCTTTTTCAAATTCTAAATATGTGTTTCTACTGACCTCCAGTGTTGCGGGTCCGGAAATACCAAAGTGTGTAATCAACACGTCGCCTGTCCATTCCGAAATTGGCAATGATTGTGCTTGGTTAGGACCTTGAGCTATTGCCATCAGTTTACACTCCCGAATCGGTGTTCCCTGCCATAACGATGGTGGAGTTGGGTGCAATATCATTGGTGTCAGTGCTGGTCTGATTGGAACAATCGTATGTCCTAATTTTTGTATCCATCGAAATCCATCACCGGTCGTTCCGGTCTTTTGATACGAAGATCCGCCGGTTGCAACGATTACCTTTGATGCGGTAATGATTTCTCTATTAGTCTTTACGTTGAACGTACCATTCTCATTCCGATAGATTTCCTTTGCCGGAGTTTGCAAAAGAATCTCAACTCCATTACGTTCCATCAAATTTCGTAAGGCTTTTAAAACATCTTCTGCGTGATGACTTTTTGGAAAAACTTTTCCGTTTTCGCGGATATATGTTTCGACCCCTTCGTTGAGGAGTATCGTTAGCAGTTGATCGTTGGTGAATGTATGAAAAGCGAATTTCAGAAAACGTGATTCATTTTTTTTGAACTGTTTCAACATCGTATTTATATCAGTGCCATTGGTGATATTACATTTTCCGCCGCCTGAAATGAGAATTTTAATCCCGAGATCTGGATTTTTTTCGAGTAGAATTACTTTTGCACCGAAGGATGAAGCTTGCCACGCGGCGATCATTCCTGCAGCTCCGCCGCCGATAATAACTATTTTGTCTTTTCTTTCCATATGATAACGCAATATACTGAGGAACTTCCCTTCATCAAAGCCGTCTAAATCGTTGATTATCTCTCTATAAAAGAGTATCTTTACTTGGTTTTCCAAACGTACCGTCTAGTGCGTTACCCTTTTTTGAACAATTTCGGAGCTTTGACATTGGCTAAAGGTATGGCTCGTCCGGGAGGTCAAGATAAGAAACTGCAAGAACGACTTCACAAGAACGGTCGCATTCCGGGACATATTGCAGTGATCATGGATGGCAACGGCCGTTGGGCAAAAAAGCGTGCGTTACCGCGTGTAGCCGGTCATCATGAAGGTGTAAATTCAGTTCGTGATATTGTTGAAGCATGCGGTCAGATTGGAATAAAATATCTAACCTTATATACCTTTTCAACTGAAAACTGGAACCGTCCAAAAGATGAGGTGTCAATCTTAATGCGGTTGCTTGTCAGTTCGCTGCGCGATGAACGGGATCGGCTGCATAACAATAATGTCTGCGTTAAAACCATTGGAGATTTTTCTTCTTTGCCGCAAGATGCTCAAGATGAATTTCTCGATGCAATAGATCTTACAAAAAATAATACCGGACTAACACTTGTTCTTGCTCTCAGTTATAGTGGACGATGGGATATTACCAGTGGAATGAAACGCATTGCAGAGCAAGTTAAAGCAGGAAAACTTAATCCTGAAACGATCACCGAAGAAATTATTTCACAGAATTTAGCGACCAAGAACATTCCCGATCCCGATCTCTTAATCAGAACGAGCGGTGAACTCCGGATCAGTAATTTTTTGCTCTGGCAGTTAGCATATTCCGAAATGTATGTAACAGAAGTGTTATGGCCAGATTTTCGGCGAAATGAATTATATAATGCCATTGAATCATATCAATCTCGCGAACGCCGGTTTGGTAAAGTAAGTGAACAGTTGAAAACCTCATCAAATCCATCTTCTAAAAACTACGTGCGGCGTTTGTTAAAAAGTGTATCCGGAATCTAATCGAATAATAATGACCATAAAACAAATATGTATTGCGCTTCTCTGCGTTGGTAGTATCGTGTCCGCGCAGCAAAATTCCCAGCCTAAACAGTATAAAATTCTCGGCATTAGTGTCATGGGTAATAAACTCTCGGAACCAGCAGCGATCATCGGAAATTCCGGATTGAAGATCGGTGATGAGATCAGTGTCCCCGGCGAACAAACCCGGAACGCAATCTTACGTTTGTGGAACCTACGTATCTTTGCCAATGTGGATATTATTGCAGAGAACATTGTTGGTGACGGTGTCTATTTGTTGATCTCTGTTCAAGAATTTTCACGCATTGAGAAGATTATCTATGTGGGGAATCAGGAACTTGACAAAGACGATCTTGATAAAAAAGTAAACATCACAAAAGGTCAGATCATTTCACCGCAAGAGATCAAAAAGATCATCAAGATCATTAAAAAAGCATACGAAGAAGAAGGCTATCTTCAAGCGGAGGTCGCTTCCGAGTTGATTGAAGCAACAGATTCAACTGCAAAAGGGAGAATGATTCTGAAATTAACGATCTCCGAAGGTTCCGAGGCTCGAATTCGCCATGTGCAGTTCTTTGGTAATAAATTTTTTCAAGACGGAGACCTTGAAAGCGAATTAACGGATGTTCATACCACTACTTGGTGGAAGTTCTGGCGTACCGGAAAACTGGAAAAGAAAAAATATGACGATGCAAAAAAGAAGTTGGTGGATTTCTACAAGAAGAACGGATTCCGTGATGCTGAATTGATCACTGATTCTATCGTATTCAGTGAAAACAAGCAGGATATAATTTTAAAGCTATTTGTTTTTGAAGGACCGCAGTACAAGATTGGAACCATCACATGGGATGGGAATACGGTTTTCAAGACCGAAGCGTTGGTCGAACGTCTTGGTTTCAAAACCGGCGAAGTGTATGACATGGAGAAGTTTGAACAGAATTTACGAGCTAATCAGGATCAGACCGATGTCGCTTCAATGTATCTTGACAATGGGTACTTAACGGTTCAGATCGAACCGGAAGAACAAAAGGTCGGTGAGGATGTGATCAATATTGTCATTCATGTTCGAGAACGGAATCAATTCAAAATTGCCGGCGTTGACATTCGAGGAAATACGAAGACTCAAGAACGCGTAATTCGTCGTGAATTGTATGTTCGTCCGGGTGATTTTTTCAGCCGTTCAAATATCATTCGAAGTATTCGTCAATTATCAGTATTGAATTACTTCAATCCCGAAAAGATCAAACCGGATACGAAATTTGTTGATGATAAAAATGTTGACATTGTTTTGGATGTTGAAGAAAAATCGAGCGACACATTCAACGCATCGGTTGGTTACAGTGGTGCATTCGGTGCGACCGGTGCATTAGGATTGACCTTCAATAATTTCGATATCTCTGAGCCGTTTTCCGGCGGCGGAGGGCAAGTGTTGAATTTCGATTGGCAATTTGGTGAGGGCTCACGGTATAGGACATTTTCTATCTCATTCCGCGAACCATGGATGTATGATACACCGACGTCATTAGGTTTTAGTTTGTACGATACAAAACAAGATTATTATTATTCCATCCATCAGCAGGGTGGAACGATCAGTGTCGGACGTCGTTTTAAATTTCCTGATGACTATTTCAGCGCAACGTGGACATTCCGTTTCCAGAATCTTGATGTTAGCAATGTTGGTACATCGTATTATTATCAAGAAGGAAAGACAAGTCAGCTAAGTATCTCACAAGTAATTCAGCGTAACAGTGTGAACAGTCCTTTGTTCCCAACCCAAGGAAGCAATATATCGTTGTTAACTGAAATAGCAGGCGCGCCGATTCTTCCGGGAACTGCACAATATAATAAGCATATCTTTTCCGCTGATTGGTATATACCACTATTGAATAGTTCGCGTGTTGCTTTGTATTTTGGAACTCAATATGGTGCCATCTTCCCGTACAAAAAAAATTCTTATGTCCCTTACATCGAAACATTTTATATGGGTGGAACTGGGTTAGGACAAATTGCAACAACTCCATTGCGTGGATATGAAGATCGCAGCATCGGTCCGGTGAATGTGTCGAATCAATATATACCGGCTCATGCAATGGCAAAATATACTGCGGAACTGCGATTTAATGTTGCACTTAATCCAATTCCGATTTACTTTCTAGCATTCGCTGAAGCCGGTAACACGTGGGAGACTCTTGCGAAATCAGAAATGTTCGACCTGAAACGTTCAGCAGGATTAGGAGCACGCTTACTGATCAATCCTATTGGCCTGCTTGGGTTTGATTATGGTTATGGCTATGATAATATCACCGCCGGAATCAAAAGTCCGTCAGGATGGAAATTTCATTTCCAATTTGGAAGAGGATTTTAACAGTAAAAAATATTTTAATCAATTCATTTTAATCATTTATAGAGGTCATCGTGAAAAAATTCTTTCTAGGAATATTGTTCTTAACGTCAGTCATATTTGCTCAACAAGGTACGTTGAAAATTGGATATGTCAATTCTGAAACGATCATCAAGGAATTGCCTGAGGCAAAAGAATCGCAGTCAAAATTAGAAACAATGCTTAAAGGATGGCAAGATGAGATCGAAAAACGCGGACAAGCATTGCAGGCGAAATATGAAGAGTACCAAAAGCAATCAAACATGTTGAACGAGTCTTCCAAACAGACGAGACAAAAAGAACTTGTTGATGAAGAACAAAAGCTCAACCAATATCGTCAGGAAAAACAACAGGAACTTGG
>JANXZD010000230.1 GCA_025355705.1 Bacteroidota bacterium
CAATCCATAGATCTTGATAAACCCTTCCGCTGCTGTGTGATCGTACGTATCCGCAACAGTATACGTTGCAAGTTTCAAATCATACAATGAGAATGGTGAAGTGCGTCCGGCAATTTCGATATTTCCTTTATACAATTTTAATTTCACAATTCCGGTTACGTTCTTTTGTGTTTCATTAATGAAACCATCCAATGCTTTCTTTAATGGTGTGAACCATAAACCGTTGTAAATAATGTCCGCGTAATCGCTCGCTAATTTGATCTTGTAATGGGTCACTTCTTTGTCCAATGTCAGGCGTTCAAGTTCTCGATGTGCAAAGTGAAGTGTAACAGCAGCAGGGGCTTCGTAGATTTCGCGGGACTTGATTCCAACAAGACGATTCTCTACAAGATCAAGTCGTCCAACTCCGTTTGCACCGGCGATCTCATTTAATTTGTGAATAAGAGAAACACCATCCATTTTTTTTCCGTTCATCCCAACCGGAACACCTGCTTTGAATTCAAGAGTAACATACGTTGGTTTATCCGGTGCATTTTCCGGTGATACTGTTCGTGTATAGGCATCTTGCGGTGCAACTTCCATCGGATCTTCCAGAATGCCGCACTCAATAGCGGTTCCCCAAATATTTTCATCGATAGAGTATGGACTGTCTTTGGTTGCAGCAACAGGAATTCCATGCCGCTGGCAATACTCAACTTCTTCTTCGCGGGATTTAAATTCCCAATTGCGAAGCGGAGCAATAACCTTTAATTCCGGAGCAAGCGCCATTACGGCTACTTCAAAACGAACTTGATCATTTCCTTTTCCCGTACATCCGTGAGCAACCGCAGTGCAGTGTTCACGTTGCGCAACTTCCACAAGTGCTTTTGCAAGCAATGGTCTTCCGATTGCCGTTGCCATTGGATAGGTATGTTCGTACAGCGCACCCGCTTTTAATGCCGGGAAGATATAATCGTAAACAAATTCTTTTTCAAGATTCTGCATGAATACTTTTTTTGCACCGGATTTGTATGCTTTTTCGGGCACTCCGATCAGTTCTTTTTTCTGTCCAAGATTTCCGGTAACGGTAATGATATCCGCATCATATTTTTCTTGAAGCCATTTTACGATGACGGATGTATCTAATCCGCCGGAGTACGCAACTGCAATTTTTTGCCTTTTCATGGTAACTGTTCCTTTGCGATGTTAATTTTCATTAGTTAATTCTTTTATTATTTTTTCGATCTTGCTAATTTTCTTCACTGATGCGGGCGTTACAAACACTGTATCATCGCCTGCAACTGTTCCAATGATCAAGGGATTCATCAATGAATCGATAAATGAAGCGACACCGGAAGCCCGTCCGGGAAGGGTTCTGATCACGACCATCACTTCGTTATGTTCAACACTGAGCACTTCACGCCCAACGAACGAAGAGTTTTTCTCTTCGGATTGACCGTTCAAAGAATAACGCAAACCGTCATGCGTATGGATGCGTGCAACTCCAAGTTCTGCCAGATCGCGAGACAATGTAGCCTGCGTAACGTCAAAGCTTCGTTTTTTTAATAAAGAAACAAGCTCTTCTTGACTTGCCACAGGCTGAGTTTGAATGATCTCTTTTATTAAAAAATGTCGTTGTGGTTTATTCATATTCTTAATTTCTCAATCGGTATTGCCAAATTTTGCGTACAAGATTAATTATAGATATAGTGTCTTACATCTTTCCGATCAATTTTGCCATGATTGCTTTTTGAATATGTAAACGGTTCTCTGCTTGATCATTAACAACAGATTGCTTTCCATCCAACGCTTCATCGGTAATTTCTTCACCACGGTGAGCGGGAAGACAATGCATGACAATGACATCTTTTGTTGCGTGTCGTAATAATGATGAGTTTACCTGGTATTCCCAGAAATCAAAAATACGTTTAGTTTTTTCTTTCTCTTGTCCCATACTCGTCCAGCTATCGGTATAGACCACGTCTGCTTTGTTCACTGCATTTCTTGGATCGCGAATAATCTCAATTTTGCTCACTTTCGATTTAATCGCTTTTTCAAAAATTGTTTTATCTGGCTCGTATCCGAAAGGGATTGCCAAAGTAAGATGAATAGGAATAATTGAAGAGAGTTCAAGCCAAGAATTCACAACATTGTTCCCATCACCAACATAAGCTATTTTAACATGGTCTCTCAATTTGTTATGCTGCCGAATTGTATAAAGATCCGCAAGTATTTGACAGGGATGTGAAAGGTCGGAAAGTGCATTGATCACCGGAACGGTTGCATATTTTGCAAGGTCCAGTAATAACTGATGGTCGTACACTCGAGCAACGATCGCATCGTTGAACCGGGAAAGCACGTTGGCAACATCTGCTGCAGATTCGCGAACGCCGAGACCAACTGCATCATCTGTTAAGAAAATTGCATTTCCGCCAAGTTGAATGATACCAACTTCAAAAGAAACGCGCGTGCGCAATGATGGTTTTTGGAATATCATCGCAACAGTTTTCCCGGAAAGTGGCTTAACATCTTTTTGCACTTTCAAAGAATCGGTAAGTGTAAGAAGTTCGAATACTTCTTCTTTTTTTAATTCAGCTATCGATAAAAAGTCTTTGTTCATTCTTTATTTGAGATTATTTATAAAACGAGTTCGGTTCCAATTCCTTCGTCCGTAAAAATTTCGAGGAGGAGAGAATGTTTCTTTCTTCCATCAATCATATGTACTTTCTTTACACCGGCATGCAGTGTAGAGAACGCGGATTTTACTTTTGGGATCATTCCACCGCTGATGATTCCATCTCCGAATAATTCGCGTGCATTTTGCTCTGTCAATGTCGAAACAAGTTGCTTATTTGCAATAACTCCTTCAACATCGCTCAGATAGACCAATTTTTCAGCTCTAAGCGCAGAAGCAACTGCAGCGGCGGCCAGGTCCGCATTTACATTGTAGATCGTTCCATCTCTTCCAACACCGAACGGTGCAATGACAGGCATCAGTTTATTGGTGAGGAACATTTGAAGGAATGGTATATTCACATCAACGATCTGCCCGACTAATCCGATATCTTCTCCGTCCTCAAAATATTTTTCAGCGGTCAAAAGATTGTTATCCACGCCGCTGATACCGACCGATTCCCCGTCATTTTGATTGATGAGATTTACGATCTCTTTATTGATCTTTCCTGCAAGCACCATTTGCACGACATCGACCATTTTTTTATCTGTGAAACGATGTCCATTCACGAATTGGGTCTCAATACCAAGCTTATATGCGATGTCTGTAATTTCTTTTCCACCGCCGTGAACGATGACAATATTGATTCCGATCTTTTTCAATATCGTGACATCTTTGGCAAATCGATGTTTTAATTCGGTTTCAGTCTGTGCTGCTCCGCCGTATTTTACAACGAATGTTTTCCCTTCATATTTTTGTATGTAAGGGAGTATTTCGATTAAAATTTCTTCTTTTGTTTGTCCCATAAAAAAACAGTATAAATACAAGATGTGTAATTTTGCAATTTTGAAATTTAAGACCTATAACTTGCATTAATTCTAACATACTCAGCCGAAAGGTCGCACGTCCAAAATGTTGCTGAGTGCTTTCCATTATGCAGATCGACAGTGATTATTATTTCTTTCTGTTGAAGGATCTTTTTTGCTTTTTCTTCTGAAAAATTGATATTGTAATTTTTTCCAAGAATTTTCAGGTCGTCAAAAAATATCTCTGTCTTTGCTGGATTGAATGATATTCCCGATCTGCCTGTAGCAGCAAGAATTCTACCCCAATTTGCATCTTCACCATGGATCGCGGTTTTTACAAGAGGTGAGTTACAGATCGTTCGTCCGGCAATTTCTGCATCTAATTTTGTCTTTGCTCCTGCAACAGTGATCTCAACAAATTTGGTAGCACCTTCACCATCTTTTACAATCAATTTTGAAAGTACGATCAAAACGTGTTCGAGCGCAGAATAGAATTTCTTGTAATCGGAAGTACCTTCTTTAATCTCTTTGTTTTCAGCTTTTCCATTTGCAAGAATAATTGACATATCATTTGTGCTCGTATCGCCATCAACGGTAATGCGATTGAATGACATATCATTCGCTTCTTTGAATGCTTTCTTCAATACCTGATGCGGGATATTTGCATCCGTTGTAACAAATGCGAGCATCGTTGCCATATTCGGTGCGATCATTCCTGAACCTTTTGCAATTCCACCGATGCGGATCGGAACACCGGAAAGTTCAATTTCAATTGCATATTCTTTCGGGAATGTATCAGTGGTGCAGATTCCCTCAGCAGCATCACTGTTGCCGTCCGTACGTAAATGTTTTACCGCTTCATAAATTCCATGGGTCAGTTTATCCATTGGCAAAAACTGTCCGATCACACCGGTAGATGAAACGAGTACTTGCGATTCTTTGATACCAAGTGCAGAGGCTGTTGTCGCAACAGATTGTTTTGCATTCATCATTCCACGTTCACCGGTGCAAGCATTTGCATTACCGCTATTGATGAGGATAGCCTGTGTTGTCTTTGATTTTTTCAAATGGAGTTGATCGAGCGTAACACACGCGGCCACAGTTGCACTTTGAGTAAAGACTCCTGCGGAGACCGCCGGGGTTTCTGAATATATGAGTGTAATATCTTTCTTTGATTTTTTTATACCTGCACGGACACCTGAGGAAAGAAATCCTTGTGCGGCACAGATCCCGCCATCAATTTTTTTATATTTTTGTGTTTTCATAATTTATAAATAATTTTATGAGTCATCCTGAGCAAGTCCCGATGATTTATATCGGGGCGCATCGAAGGGTGACTTAAATCAAACCAAAAGATTCCTCTAATCCAAACATCAAATTCATATTTTGAACTGCTTGTCCTGCCGCGCCTTTAAAAAGATTATCAATTACTGAATGAAGAATGATATGATTGTTCCGTTCATAAACCTTCCATCCAATATCGCAGAAGTTGGTGTATTGAACATGCTTGATTTCCGGAATAGCACTGCCGATTAAACGAACGAACGGTGCATTAGAGTAGTGCTTTTTGAATGCCGATTCAATTTGTTCAAATGAAAGATTTTCTTTTGATGTAGCATAGATTGAAGAATAAATTCCACGTGTAATGGGAATCAAATGCGGTACAAATGTGACTGTAGATCTTCGTCCGCCAAAATCTGTCAGAACAGATTCAATTTCGGGTGTGTGTTGATGTGTGCCAACTTTATACGCTTTGACAGATTCATTTACTTCGCTAAACGAGAGATCAACCGATGAGCTTCGTCCGGCACCCGAAACTCCTGAAAGCGAACTAATAATGATTCCTGTTGCTTCAATAAGGTTCTCTTTTACCAAAGGGAGAAGGGGAAGCAACGCACTTGTTACATAGCAACCGGGATTTGCGATCAATTGGGCTGTTTGAATATTTTGTTTATTCCACTCCGGCAATCCATATACTGCGTTGGCGATATATTTCTCAGCCTTATGCTCGTGCTTGTAGTATTTAGTATAGAGCTGAGTATCCTGAAGACGAAAATCGCCGCCGAGATCGATTACCTTTTTCTGCGCATCAACCAATGCCGGAACAAAATTCATTGCTTCACCGGAAGGAAGAGCAATAAAGACAAGATCATCGTTAATTACTTTATCAA
>JANXZD010000235.1 GCA_025355705.1 Bacteroidota bacterium
AGTGAATGCAGAGTGTGGGTCTGTTGGAGAATCTCCAAATGCAGGCAGTCCATAAATCATGCTCGTTCCCCATGGATTGCATCCAAAGAGCCAATCGCGAAGTGATGATTCCATCTCTGCATATGAATTGTCATTTGACAATGATCGGTAAAGATATAATTGTGTAAGAAAAGAACTGACGAGATTGTTTGAACACCAAATGAATGGAACTCCAAATTGGAAAGCATTGGATTTACCGCGTTGATTTATTTTTTCAATTCCCGAGCGGAGATGAGCGATAAATTCTTTTGAATGTTCTTTAGAATTATTTGCTATAAGAAAATGTCCTAAATTAACAAATGGGAACCATTGATAATGTCGCGCAGTATCGGCGCCAAGCCAAGGTGTAGTTGGTTCTTGATTTCCAAATTGTACCGCATCTGTCAAATAATTATTCGATTTAGTGTTACTGTATAGTTGTGCCGATGCTAATTGCATATCATCGACCCAATTATCTTCTTCGTAGAAATACGGTGCACCGCATGGCGCAGTTTGTGATACTCCCGGGTATTTTTTTGCAAATTCATACGCATCAACAGATTTTTTTTCTAACAATATTGAAAAATCCGGATAGTATTGCGTCAATATTCTCGAACCTAATGCAAACGCAGATGAGAATTTTGCAACCGATGATGCAACCCCGGTCGTTCTGTTCTTGTGCTGATAGATTCCTTGAACTTTTCCATTAATAAAATAAACAGGACGTTCTTTTCCTTTTCCGTAGTAGACGGTGTCTTCAGTCGGTAATCGGAATCCACGATGGTCTCGATCATCAGCAATTTGATTGAAAAACATTCCGGGTTGCGGATTCATCTTCACGAGCCAATCCAATCCCCATTTTGCCTCATCGAGAATATCGGGAATTCCATTTGAGCCTGGGTTTCCATTTTTATCAAAGAGATCACTGAACGCTGCAGGATTTTGTTGATAGGCAAACATCATTTGAAATGTAGCGGTTGCCGATGTCGTAACATATTGTAAATAATCGGAAGCATCGTGCCAACCGCCGGATACATCAATATGTGTTGAATCCAGCGTTGGATGATAAATGATAAATCCATCATTTGTATGGCAAGAATCTTTTAGATATGGGTTGTATCCGCTCCGTTGCTGACGCATATAATTGAGTAGAAAATCTGCAGATCCATTATAGATATCGTTTGAAATTTTAAATATAGGCGACCGAACTGAGTCAATCTGAAGATAAAAAGTTCCATTATTTGAATAATTAGAAAATTCTAATCTAAAAGTAGATGGAAATGGTTCATAACTGCCGTAACTTTTCAAAGCATTTGATCTATAAACAATCTCATCAGTGAAAGCATTGTGCATAGTAAATGATGAAGGGGAAGATCGTTGGCTTTTACAAATAAGGACAGCAATTTTTTTGGAGTCAGGTGTATAGCCAAGTTGATTTATCCTGATCCATTGTTGTGAAAATAGTGTTAGGGGAATACAAAAAAGTAATAGTAGTAGAGTTTTCATTTCAGTTTCTTTTTTAATGCATGATTGATCTTGAAAAAATACAAAACGATAATATACTCCTTCAACAGCACATCCAGCAATTGAAGATAAATTATCAAAATGAAGTAAACAAGCGAAAAGAGACTGAGACCGCGTTGCGTGAAAGCGAGGATCGATTTCGAACACTTGTGGAACTTTCACCCGATGCAATTATCATTCATTCTGACAACAGATGTATCTTTGGAAATTCTGCTGCGCTAACACTATTCAGGATCGGCTCTATTGAAACGATGATGGAAAAATCCATTTTTGATTTCATGAATGAACCTCAGTCAAAATTATTCCGCGAGTCGGTTGGTCGCATACTGAGTGGAACTGTGCTAAGTATATTGTCAGAATATTCATTCATCCGTTCGGATGGGGAAGAATTCAATGCTGAAGTAACCGTCATCAAATTGAAAGTCCAAGTTGGAACTTCAGTTCAAATAGTGATCCGTGATATGAGTGAACGGTCAAAGAATGAACGCCAAAGAACGGAACTTGAACAACAACTGCTTCATATTCAG
This sequence comes from Bacteroidota bacterium, assembly GCA_025355705.1. GTDB lineage: Bacteria > Bacteroidota > Ignavibacteria > UBA10030 > UBA8401 > UBA8401. The sequence goes on from JANXZD010000235.1 coordinate 2,070, forward strand.
AAAAAAGAGATCATCAGTACTCTTGCGAGTGGAATTGCGCACGACATACTCAATATTCTTGGAATTATAGGAACGGCGATCAATAGGTTGACCTTCTTGAAAGATAAAGATATTGATCAAAAATCTTTGAATGAATCTGCAGAACAAATATCGATGGCAACCGAACGTGGAAGATCGTTAGTGCGACAACTGT
>JANXZD010000274.1 GCA_025355705.1 Bacteroidota bacterium
GCAAGTCCTTCAATTTTTTTCCAGACGATCGATGCGGAATTACCGGAGTTTTGAATTGTCGCAGTGGAATGATTTATCGATTTAACGGAGTCGATTGTTCGTTGAGAGGTGATCGAAAAACTGATAATTTGAGAATCAACAGGTGCGGTTTGTATCAATCGATAATCGTTCGGATATGAAAAATCAACATTTCCATTCTTGTATGGCAGCAACTGAACATATGTTAGTTCCACAATTAATAAAGAATCTTTTTTTAATTTGTCAGGAATTCCAAAATACAGTGGAGTATTTCCAAGATAATTTTTTAAATTCTGCGCAATGGTTCCGCCTCCCCCAGGAAGACTTGTATCCTGCGGAGAAGATGAAAATAATGCTGTTGACCACACGCCGTTTATATACCATCGTAAATTTATTCCGCTGGCAGCTTCCGGTAGTGGAAATGCATATTTTAATGCTTGTTCTGTTGCTAAGATATTTTTAAAGGTCTGTTTTGTTGATACGATGGACACCTGATTATCAACACTGACCGTTACAATTGAGGCGGTCATCTTGGCGTAAATTCCGGTCGAAGCATTGATAACGCCAACACCGTTTGCTTGAACAATTGTGACAGTAATAAGGAGAAGAAACAATGTAAGGGATTTCATAGAATGTTTCCTTTTTGGGGACGGTATTTAAAATACTACAAGTGAATTGTACCCGTTTATTGTTTCAATATCAATATGTAAAAATCCATAATAAGAACGATTAATCTGCATTGACACTATATACAAATTTCGCTACACTTGAAGAGTCTCTCATTATTTTTTTAACTAATAACACGCTTATGGCTCAAATGTCTAAAGAACATCATATTGGAAAAATAAAAAGTATGACCAGCTCTGCATTCATTGTTTCGCTGGATGAAGACCTGTTTACGATGGAACGAACAGTGAAAGGAAAAGTCTATCGTATCGGTCAGATCGGTTCATTCATCGTTATGCCCGTTGGAAATGTGGAGGTTGTTGGTATAATCAATCGAGCGTATCAGGCGAGCGAATTGAATCGCGAGATGGAAGCACAAATCATCGGTTCCGTAAGTGACGGAAAATTCCAAAAAGGAGTTGCAACATTTCCGACGCTTGGCGGTGACGTATACATGACCGATGAAGAAGGTGTTGCAACCGTATTTGCATCCTTTGCACAATATGGATTTGCCGTTGGTGATATTTCCGGTTATCCGGGTGAACGTCAATATATCGATCCGAATAAATTCTTCGGAAAGCATATTGCTGTGCTTGGCTCATCCGGCTCCGGAAAATCGACTACCGTTGCTTCTATTCTTCAAAAAGTGCAAATGTTTGAAAATACGCACGTTATCATTCTGGATATTCATAATGAATACTCTTCTGCTTTCCGCGAGTATGGAAATCTTATCAATATCACAGAACTCGAAATGCCGTACTGGTTCATGAATTTTGAAGAGATGCGCGAGATGTTCGTTGATGAGAACGAATCGTCCGTTCAAAGTCAGATCATGATGTTGAAAGATCTTGTGTTGAACGCAAAGAAAGCGCGAAATCCTGAACTGCAATCTATTATCACGGTTGATTCACCGGTCTATTATGATCTAAACGAGGTCCGTGCAAAATTCCAATTCTATGATACTGAACGTGTTTCAACAAACACCGGTACACGTGAAGGCCCATTCTTCGGACAATTTTCACGCTTTCTTGTTCGATTAGACAGCAAGATGACCGATTTGAGATATAGCTTTATGTTTCGCCCCAAAAAATTCAAAGATTCAAATGCATTAAAAGATATTCTCAACCGTCTTCTTGGGATAGAGAGTAAAAAACAGATCACGGTGATCGATCTTAGTGGCGTTCCGTTTGACATTGTAAACACGATTGTGGCACTGCTTGCTCGAACAGTATTTGATTTCAATTTTTGGAACAAGAACAAAACAGATTTCCCAATTTTAATGCTCTTTGAAGAAGCGCACAATTATCTTCCACAGATTCCAACGCCGCATAACCGTGCTGCGCGAAAGATCGTAGAACGTATTGCAAAAGAAGGGAGAAAGTACGGCGTGGCATGTATGATTGTCAGTCAACGTCCGTCTGAACTTTCTGAAACGATACTATCACAGTGTAATAATTTTGTCATTCTTCGTCTGACAAACCCGACCGATCAAAATTTCGTTAAGAAATTAGTTCCTGATTCTTTTGTTGGAATGTTTGATATGCTTCCATCTATGCGACAGGGTGAAGCGTTGTTTGTTGGTGATGCAACAGCTCTTCCTTCACGTGTGTTGTTAGATTTTCCGCAGCCGCCGCCAAATAGTTCTGATATACTCTTCTATGATAAATGGGTTGCAACGGAACATCCAACCATTGTCGGAGAAGTCGTTGATCGTTGGTGGAAACAAGAACGTGATGCTCGTTAAATAATCTATCGCAATGATAATAGATGTGCAGCAACTAGGTTTAAAATATTGCAATTCTTGAACAATGAAAAATCGTCTTGAACTAAAAATACTTCTCCTTTTCATCCTCGTATTGATTGTTGGTTTCGGGTCATATGTCATTTTTTCGATCAATCGGGAATCGACCGTATTGCTTGAACAGCAGCGTGATAAATCCCGATTGTACGGCGAAACGGTAATGGTAGGTATTCGTAACGTGATGCTTTCCGGGAAAGCACCGTATGCTGCTGAATTGGTGAAAGATGCACGGGAAAATCTGCAATCAGGAACATTACGGGTCTATGATAATAAAACAAACGAGGTATTTCCGGATGAAGGACGAGGAATTATAGCAGGTGCCGGTGATGTCAATGTTCGAAAAGCAATTGATTCACAAGTGGAAGTGATGTTCACATACAATGATTCTTCCGGACAAGAGTTTGTACGATTGGAACCGTTATTGAATGACCGGGAATGCCAACAATGTCACAGTGGAAATCATCTGGTACGCGGAGTTACTCGACTTACATTGAACCCGATGTTGATGTCGGCTCATTCAAAGGATATGAGAACGATTACAATATCCAGCATGCAAATAGAAGTAGCGGAGATCATTAGCAATACGCTGGCGGCGAGCTTTAGAAACATCATGCTTGCGGGTCAGGGTGAGTTGATGGATACATTGGTCTATCGTGCATCACTCCTTCCGTTTATCTCAAAAATAAAAGTGTACGATCGCTTTGGTGCCCCTCACTTTGGCGGAGACGATAATGCGACAGAAACGGATTCTATCACTATCGCGATCGAACAGGAGCATCCGATTCTGCGATGGGAAAAGAGAAATTCCGTGCTTACACGATTGGTTCCGTTCCGCAATGAAGATCGCTGTCAGGTTTGCCATGGTTCAAAAAGTCAATGGCGCGGTGTGATGGAGGTTTCGTTTGATCTTTCGCAGATGCCAAAGAAGCATGAGGAGATCGAGCATCGATTAACGGAGATGCTTCAATCGGTGATCGGCGTGGGTTTTCGCAGCATCATGTTGGTAGGAAAAGGAAGTTATGCGAGAATGTTCATCAACGATGTTCGAAAAATCACCGCGATAAAAGATCTGCGTGTATTTGATAAACTTGCGAATGAACGATTCGTAAACATTCAACAGGACAGCAGCAGTTTGACATTTGTTCGTGAAGCATTACAGAAAGATTCTGTCATCGAATCAATGCAATGGATCAACGGAGAACAATATTTTGTTCGGTATGCCACATTGAAAAATGAAAAGCGTTGTCAAGTGTGCCATGGCGACGACCATGAAATTCGAGGTGTTGTTGGTGTTACGTCCTCAATGGCGATGATCAATGCGACCATTGAACGGAATCAGTTATATTCCATTCTTGCAGG
>JANXZD010000275.1 GCA_025355705.1 Bacteroidota bacterium
AAAAAAGATGATCGACTAAAATCCGTTCCGTTCATCTTTTATACGGCAACTTATACAAATCCGAAGGATGAAGAATTTGCTCTCAGTTTGGGTGCGGATAGGTTTATCCTTAAACCTCAAGAACCGGATATATTTATTGAAATAATTAATAGTTGTCTGAACGACATTAAAGAAGGAAGATCCAAATCAACAATTCCGGCAGATTTACCTGAGACAATTGTTTTACGAGAATACAATCAGTCGCTCATTCGAAAACTTGAAGATAAAATGGTGCAAACGGAAGAGAATGAGAAAAAATTAAAAACCTACGTACGGGAACTTGAAAAGAATATTGAAGAACGGAAAAAAACAGAAAAAGCCTTACAGGAAAGTGAAGAACGATACCGTCTTGTTCTGGAAAACAGTATGGATGCAATACTGATGACATCACCCGATGGTTCTATTATTTCCGCAAACCGTGCGGCGTGCGAAATGGTCCAAATGAGCGAGAAAGAAATATGCCAATTGGGAAGAACTGGAGTAGTTGATGGTACCGACCCTCGCTTATCTAAGTTAATCGAAGAAAGAAAACGCACCGGTAAGGCGCAAGGAGAATTGACTCTTTTGAGGAAGGATAAATCAAAGTTCCCTGCTGAAATCACGACGTCTATTTTTACTGATAGCAGTGGTAAGAAAAAAAGCAGTATGATCATTCGTGATATAACAGAACGCAAAAAAGGGGAAGAAATATTGCGACAGCATGAACAACAACTCACTTCTATTTACAATACTGTTGGTGATGTGATCTACTATGTGGATGTTGAACCAAATCAACAATTTCGATTTATCTCCGTAAACAATGCTTTTAGCAAAATCACCGGAATACCTGCCGATCAGATTGTAGGGAAGTTGGTCAACGAAGTTATTCCAGAACCATCATTGGACATGGTCTTAGAGAAATATCGCAACGCAATTAAAGAAAAAGATATCATTCGCTGGGAGGAAACTTCCGAATACCCTAACGGGAAATTAACAGGTGTAGTCAGCATAGCCCCAGTTTTTGATAATATAGGTAACTGTAATTATTTAGTTGGATCAGTTCATGATATTACTAAGCGCAAAAAAGCGGAAAAACTCATTCAAACACTGTACAAGATATCAGAAGCTGTTCACTCCACTGATAATTTGGATGATCTTTATGCAGTAATGTACCAATCGCTAAATCAAATCATTAGCGCAAAAAATTTCTATCTTGGTCTGATCAATAAAGGCGGTGATAAAATCAATTTTCCGTATGAAGTGGACGAAAAAACCACCAACCCTACATTAGAGATTGAGCTTGAGAATCCACAGTCAATGACCGCCGAAGTTATTCGGACGAAACAATCGTTATTATTGGATGAGGCAGAATTATTGGAACGTTATACCAGCGGCAAGAGTCTTGTATGGGGCGTGGCTCCTAAATGCTGGTTAGGTGTACCGTTGATTGTTAGAAGTAAAGCTATCGGAGCTTTGGTAGTTCAGGATTATTCAAATGGAAAAGCATTCAATACTAATGACGTAATTTTATTAGAATCCATTGCAAAGCAGGTAGCACTTGCCATAGAGCGCAAGAGAAGTGAAGAAGCATTGCGTGAGAGTCAACATTTGTTCCAAACATTGGCGGAAGTTTCTCCTGTCGGAATCTTTAAGACCGACAATGATGGGAATACTACCTACGTCAATCCAAAATGGTCCCAATTATCAGGATTAGATTTTGTTGAAGCGATGGGATTCGGATGGTTAAAAGCAGTGCATCCTAATGATAGAGAAAAACTCAATCAACAGTGGATTTCAGATGTTCATAAAAAACAATCGTCCGATGCGGAATACCGATTTATAAAACCTGATGGTAGTATTGTTTGGGTGACAGGTAATAGTGTACAGGAGAGGAATATTGATAATTCCTTCACCGGGTATGTTGGTACCATCACAGATATTACGGACCGCAAACGCGTTGAAGATCATCTCCGTGAAAGTGAATTGAGGTTTCGATCAGTATGGGAAAAAGGGACAGATGGTATGCGACTCACGAACGAAGATGGAATTGTGGTGATGGCGAATGAAGCATACTGTAGAATAGTTGAGAAGTCGTCCGTAGAAATTGAAGGAAGTCCATTGAGCATTGTTTACGAAACTGATAGACAGACAGAAATGATTGATCACTACCGCGAACGATTTCAATCGCGAAAGATTCCGCCTTTTATTGAACAAGATCTAATCCTTTGGAATGATAAGAAAGTTTCACTAGAATTATTCAGTACGTTTCTTGAGATACCTCAGCAACCCACATTAGTATTAAGTGTTTTTAGGGATGTTACCGAAAAGAAAAATTTAGAATCGCAATTGTTGCGTTCTCAGCGATTGGATAGTTTAGGTACTTTAGCCGGAGGAATAGCACACGATCTGAATAACGTGCTCGCACCTATTATGCTTTCAATAGAAGTTTTAAAAAAATCCTATATTACTGATAATAGTCAAAAACTTCTCAATTCTGTCGAATCAAGTGCACGACGTGGTTCAGAAATTGTCAAACAAATACTTATGTTTGCACGAGGTGTAGAAACCCAAAAAACTGCTATCCAAAGTGGGCACTTAATAACCGAAGCAATCAAGATATTCAAAGAGACTTTTCCCCGTTCTATAACGATTGTCGATGACATTCCAAAAAATATTGCACCAATTATATGTGATCCGACCCATTTCCACCAGATGATAATAAACCTTGGTGTAAATGCTCGTGATGCAATGCCGGATGGTGGAACATTGACCATATCTGCTGAAAACAAATTCATTGATGATAATTAT
>JANXZD010000278.1 GCA_025355705.1 Bacteroidota bacterium
CAAAGTTACCTGATTTTAATGTATAGAAGTATGTTCCCGACGATAGACCATCAGCATTGAACAAAACTTCGTGTGTTCCTGCTCCAAGTTTTTCATTTACTAATGAACCAACATGTTGACCAATTGAGTTCGTAATAAAGAGTTCAACACGATCTTCATTCTTTAATGAGAAACGAATTGTGCTGGTTGGGTTAAATGGATTTGGGAAATTTTGTTCGAGTAAAAAATTATTTGGTGTTAAATCAGATATTTGTTTTACACTTACCGTAACCACTTTACTTTCAAGGATAATAATTGACGGATCTGCTTTGCCGGCACGAGTTTTTGTATTTACAATAATAATTTCGCCTTTACCGTCGCCGTCCATATCTTTTGTCATCAAGACGTTCGGGAAAGAAAATGTTGAATCATTGGGTGCCGAATACAATGTATCAAATTTATATCCGGTTGTAGAATCATACGGCTTTCCTTTTATATGACTCAGCAAATAAACACTTCTTGAACTGCCATAATCACCAATTGCAAAATCAACTTCACCGTTGCCATCAACATCTCCGATACTTGCTCCTTGGAAATTTGCAGTTCCGAACGCAGGAGTAATCATTTTTTCACTAGAAGTGTCTAAACTTGCAAGATTACTTGTATTTGGCAAATAGAACACGGCACTTGGGGGACTAACTTGACCGGCATAAAACATCTCTAATTTTCCATCATGGTTTGCATCGTAGAATCCGACACTATTTTGTTCGCCGTAGTCGTCAGGAGCGGTTGCCTGATTGACATCTGCTTTTAACACATAGGTATCTTTTCCGGTCGCTTCATATACTGCATACGCCATCATATCCCACGTAAATCCCCAAATCTCTTTTTTGCCATTCCCATCAAAATCTACTACATGATTATTAAAATAATATCCGCCATTGAATGTTCCAAGTGTATCAGCAAATTCACGTTCTAAGGAACTGAATCCGGGACTAACATCACCAAGTAAGTGATAAATAAAAAGAGGTCTTAAACTTGCGTTTCCGGATCCGCCGCCGTACGCTCGACGTGCACTGAGGATCAATTCAATATCTCCATCTTGATCAACATCATCCGCAACAATACTCGTAATTGCATAATAATATTTATCGGGAAATCCTAAAGTAGAGGTCATGGTTGGTTCTGTTGGAAAATTTTTTAACACGGGATCGTACTCATAAATAAAAATTATGTTAGGATTTGCATTGAGGCTGGTACGCGCATCGGAAGGTAGACCGAAAATAATTTCTTGATTCCCGTCTTTGTCTAAATCCGAAACTGTTAAACACGGCCACGATCCTTTTGCAGTATTCTGATTTGGAATTTTTGCCCACCACACAAGATCATATTTATCATTTGCGGTTGCTTCGAAACGGAGGATACGTGCGGAGCTAGTATCTAACGATGTTGTTGTAGGATCCACAATGACAAGGAATTCTTTTTTACCATTTTTATCAAGATCATACGGTCCATACGCCCGCCACGCTGCAACACTATCCGGCCAAATGTTGCCTGCAAAATCGGAAGGTTTAATAATTTTTGATACTGTAAAATTTGAATTGACTATCTGACCAATTGCCATTGATGACAATATGAAACATGTTGCTACGATCAACACTGTGGTAAATATTTTTTTCATAACTGCTCTCCATAAAAGGTAAATAGGTCTGAATATTGTTCTCTCTTGCAAAAAACAAAAATTGGAGATTAAAGTCAAGATGTTGTTCTATTTGTAATTGTTGACATCAATAGTTACTCTGCATATATTACGACGGCAAAAAAAACGTTCTGTGCTCATCGTTCTATTCTCACACTTATTCCATATTGGTAAGGTCTTTGCATGAGATTTGTTACGACTCGTTTTTTCATATTCTTTTCTCTACTCTCACTCCATTTATCGATTGTTATTGCGGGGACCACCGGAAAAATTGTCGGAAGAATTTTAGATGAAAAATCCGGCGAACCAGTTATTGGTGCTACGGTGCTAATCGTTCGCACTTCGACAGGAGCTGCCAGTGATGTTGAAGGAAATTTTGTCATTACCAATCTCGCTCCGGGGTCATATTCAATTGCCATCTCAGCAATCGGGTACCGGAAAAAAAATGTTCAAAAAGTACAGGTGAATGTCGATTTTACAACACGCATCGACGAAAAACTTTCTTCAGAACTTGTTGATCTCGATGCGGTTGTTGTTATTGCTGAACGACCTCTCGTCCGCCGTGATCTCACTTCATCGCAAACCAGTGTTGATGCAGGGCAAATAAAAACATTACCGGTAGAAAGTGTTGCAGGAATTCTATCGACTCAAGCGGGTGTTGTACAGGGGGCAGATGGCGCACTTCATTTTCGAGGAGGCCGATCGGAAGAAGTATCCTATACGATCAATGGCGTTTCAGTTAACAATCCATTCACAAACTCCAACAGTTTAACAATTGCTACTAATGCTATCCAAGAACTTTCCGTTGTGCAGGGAACATTCAACGCAGAATACGG
>JANXZD010000325.1 GCA_025355705.1 Bacteroidota bacterium
TTCCAGTGTTGATTGCCGCAGGGATATTGGGCTTAGCGCTCTATCTTCTTTCCCAGAAAAAAACGCCTTCAGCAGATCTATGATTAGAATATTAGTTGAGTAACCAAAAAAACAGTTTCATTCCCGCGTGCTTTTGGCGGGAATCCATACTGTGGATGCCCGACAAGGTTATTCGGGCATGACAAGGGCTTACCTTATGAGAAAAATCTAATACGAAGGTGGTTGACCATAACAATCGGAACACCTATATTTATGCCAGTTCAATACTCAGTGGAGAACATATTATGAAAAAAATGATCGCTCTGTTATCGTTTGCATTTATTCTTGCCGGATGCTCAAGTGCCCCCGTTGCAATGAAATCAACCAAAAAATATTTTGCACCGGTTAAGACATTTGCACAAAAACCGTCGCAGAATAAATCGAAATTCGCATCGTCCCTTTCCGTAGAAAAAGAACTGTCAGAAAAGAACACAATGATCGAACTATTAACGAAAGAGAACGATCAGTTGCGTGCACGGCTGGCGAAATTAGAAAAGAAACTTCAGATCATTCAGTCATAACAACGATAGCTGTAACTTCCTGCTTTTATTGGCAGCGATTCATTATGTATTGGGAAAAACAAAACGCCGCTCGTTTGAGCGGCGTTTTGTTTTCTCTACACTGGAAGGGATTTTTCAAGAAACGATAGAAAATGTGTTCAACCTTTTACGTACGATAATTTTTCAGCAATCTTTCCTCTCCGCACTCGAAAAACATCAATACCTCGCAAATGCCACGGCTTTCCATCTTTTGTTTTATGATACATCCAACGGACAATGCAGCGGTCGTCAGCAATGATCATTTCTTCCGTTTCAAATCGAGCATCGGGTGAGTTGGCAAAGAATTTTTCCCAATACGCACGAACATGATCGGCGCCCGTATATCGGACTCCATCCGGTGCAGGAGAAGTGCTTTCAAAGATGCAATTATCGGTCATTGCATCCATCACGGCATTTACATTATGTGCATTGAATGCGGTATTGAATTTTTTGACCACTTCAGCCGTATCATTCGGAATCATATGATCTCCGCAATAATTGCATGATATGATTTATTATTGCTTCATCTAAACGAGTGAAAAATCTTATAGTTTTGTTGATTACTATTTACTGTTCATTGCACAAATGGTTCCTGCTGGCTGATGCAATGCAGTGTTCCTAATCCCCACACAAGATCAATGCAATCGATGCCGATCACTTTCCTGTCTGGAAATTGTGATTGAATGATCGTGAGAGCTTTCAGATCGTTGGCATGATTGAAGACCGGAACGATCACAAATCCGTTACCGATCAGAAAGTTCGCGTAACTTGCAGGAAGCCGCTGTCCGTCATACTGCACAACGCCCGGCATTGGCAGTTCGATGATGTTGAATGGTTTATTCTCTTGGTCGGTAAGAGTGCGAAGTAGTTTCAGATTTTCCTGAAGGATATCATAGTTCTCATCCTGCGGATCCTCTTCAACGCATGTAACGATCGTTGATGGATTGACGAAACGAGAAAGATCGTCGATATGTCCGTCTGTATCATCACCGACAATGCCGTCGTTCAGCCAGAGGATTTTTTCCTGTCCATAATATTCTTTTAAATAGTTTTCGATCTGTTCCTGATTGAGGTGAGGATTTCGATTTTCATTCAGCAGACATGCTTTTGTTGTAAGCAGACAACCTTTTCCGTTCACTTCGATCGATCCGCCTTCCATGACGATTCCCGGATAAAAAATAGGAACGTTATAATGTTCTGCAATTTTTGTCGGCACGACATCATCAAGATCGAACGGCGGATATTTATTTCCCCACGCATTATATCCCCAATCCACGATCGCACGTTTGTCCTTTGCAGTTGGATTTACAACAAATGCCGGACCGTGATCTCTACACCACGCGTCATTTGTCGGAATCTTATACAATGCAAATCGATCTTGTGGTACACCCGCAAGAATCAATCGTGATTTTACATCCTCGAACATTGCATCGTCGTTTACATTAATATTTACTTTTTGGAATTGCGCGATTGTTCGTACGATGGTAATATAGATATACGGAATAGGATCGAATTTATCGGGCCATGATTCTAATTTATGCGCCCACGAAAGCCACGTTGCACTTTGCGGTTCCCATTCAGCGGGAAATCTGTAGCCAAGTTGCTTTGGTGTCTTTATCTCAATTATCATTACCAATTACCAATAACCAGTTATTATTTGTCGTTAATTCGGGTTGTTTTTAAGATCGCAAAGAGAATTTTAGATAGCTCATCGCAATCATTATAAAGACTATCAAATAATTTTGTTCCAATAAAATTGGTTTCGTGAAGCAAGGAAAGCCAATATTTTGTTTCTAAAGACTCTTTGTACGAAATAGAAATCTTTGCTGAAAAATCATGGTTTGAAATTGCACCGTTTGCTTCTGCAACATTGGCTCCTATTGATGTTCCGCTTTTCAAAATTTGTTTTGAAAGAACAAAATCTTTCTTTTCTTGACTGAGGTATTGATATAATTTCACGATCCTTTTTGAAAAGGTGAACGATTTCTTTGCGAGAATATTCTCTTTCCTGTTCATTACATTTTGGTAATTGATTATTGTTAATTGATCATTGTTTTAATCAATAAATCGTTTGGTTATTTCAGAGTACGCATCAATTCTTCGGTCGCGCAAGAACGGCCAGTGCATTCGTATTGCATTGGATTTTGCAAGATCGACCGGAACAACACTCACTTCTTCTTTGTCGTGCGACGCTTTGAAAAGAATTTCTCCTTGGTTTCCCGCAACGAACGAACCACCCCAGAAAGTTTGATTTCCTTCGTGACCGACCCGATTCACCGAAACTATGGGAATACCATTTGCGATTGCATGGGAACGCTGGATCGTTTCCCAAGCATCGTGCTGTTTTTTATTTACAGCCGCATCTTCACCGTCCGCCCAGCCGATTGCCGTAGGATAGAATAATATTTCTGCACCGTTCAATGCCGTCAAGCGTGCCGCTTCGGGATACCATTGATCCCAGCAGATAAGTACGCCGAGTTTTCCAAATTTTGTATTAAACGATTTGAATCCGAGATCACCAGGAGTGAAATAAAATTTTTCATAGTATGCCGGATCGTCCGGTATATGCATCTTACGGTACTTTCCAAGATACGATCCGTCCGCATCGATCACCGCAGCGGTGTTGTGATATAAACCTTCGGCACGCTTTTCAAACAACGACGCGATAATAACAATACCAAGTTCCTTTGCGATTGGTTGAAGAATATCAGTTGATGCTCCCGGTATTGCTTCTGCAAGTTTGAACGGTTCATAATCTTCTTTATCGCAGAAATATAATGATGCAAATAATTCCTGCAGACAGACAATGTTAGCTCCTTTTACAGCTGCATCTCTGATTCCTTTGACTGCTTTCGCCATGTTCGAAGCATTGTCGTGTGTGCAGCGTGTCTGCACAAGACCGATAGTAACGATTCGATTATCGCTCATAGACATTTTAGAATTTATGGTGCGGTGTGTGTAAGACGATACTGTTGAATCATATCGTTTAGTGATTCTTTGGTGATCGGTTTTCCGATGACCTGATCTGCGCCAACGAGAGGAATATAATTATCAAAACTCTTATCGTAGTATCCTGAGATCAAGACACAGTATGGATGTTGATCCTGTTGTTTTACAACTTTAATGATCTCAGAACCGTCTCCGCCGGGCAGCACAAGATCACAGAGAAGAATATCAATTTTTTCTTTTAATAATAATTGGAGAGCACGCTGTATGTTCGGTTCAACAAATGCAGTGTGACCATCTTGGGATAATGCTTTCTTTAAAAAAAGAGACAATGAAATATCATCATCAATGATAAGAAATGTCAACGATTTTTTTCCATTAGCTACCATTGTTCATGCTTTCCCAAAACAGATGCTTGCATTTGTTCCACCGAAACCGAATCCATTCGACAGTGCATACCGGATCTCTTTTTTCCGTACGACATTTGGAACATAATCAAGATCGCATTGCGGATCCGGGTTTTCCAGATTGATTGTCGGTGGGATGATGCCTTCTTTCAATGCTAGAATTGTCATCACCGCCTCGACCGCACCGGCAGCGCCGAGCAAATGTCCATGCATAGATTTTGTAGAACTGACCATGATCTTTTTGGAGTGATCACCAAATAATCGTTTTACCGCCATCGTTTCTGCAGCATCGCCAAGTCCCGTGGATGTTCCGTGTGCATTCACGTAATCGATATCTTCCGGTTTCAATCCTGAATATTTCACAGCTAATTTCATCGCACGCATTGCACCATCGCCGTCTTCCGGAGGCGCAGTGAAGTGATATGCATCTGCTGTCATTCCAACGCCGAGGATTCGTCCGTAGATCTTAGCACCACGCTGTTTTGCATGTTCTTCTTCTTCAATAACAAATGCACCTGCGCCTTCACCGATAACAAAACCATCCCGATCTTTATCAAACGGACGTGAAGCTCGTTCAGGTTCATCGTTTCGTTTGCTCAATGCCCGCGCGGAACAGAATCCAGCAACGCCAATTTCAGTAATCGATGCGTCTGCACCGCCGACGACCATCACGTCAACTTCACCGCGTTGGATCGCATGAAAACCGTCCCCGATTGCATGGTTACTAGTTGCACATGCAGAAACCACTCCGTAGTTAAGCCCTTTTGCACCGATCCGAATTGCTAACATTCCCGAGACCATATTAATGATGACCGATGGAATAAAAAATGGAGAGACCTGTTTCTGTCCTCCCGCTTCCAGTTTCAGAGCAGTATGGCTGATCCCAATAAGACCACCGACACCTGAACCGATAATGATTCCAACTCGTTCAGCATTTTCCGGAGTAATCTTCAAGCCAGAATCAGCGACTGCATCAAGTCCTGCGCCCATTCCATATTGTAGGCACAGATCCCAGCGGCTGACTTCTTTCGCATCAAAATATTTTTTCGGATCGAAATTTTTCACTTCTGCTGCGATTTGCGTTGTAAATCGCTCTTTTTCAAACCGAGTAATATATCCGACCCCAGATTTTCCTGCAATGGCATTCTTCCACGATTCTTCCACGGAAAGACCGAGCGGAGAGATCAGACCCATTCCTGTAACGACAACATTTCGCATAATGGCACCTTAAAAATGATGGTAGAAGATAAAGAAATTTTTGAAGTTGAACAAGAACAGTATATACAGACGTTACAGCATGATTAAGATTTTGTGAAGGTTACCGTCAATACGAAAAAATTCACCATTAGTGTCAATCATAATAGGTCATTATGAAAATAAAATAATGAAAAGATAATTTTAGTCTTTAAAAATTGAAACGCCGCAAGAGCGGCGTTGGTAGAGATTTTTTTATATTATTATGGACTATTTCGGTTGAGCATCTTCTTTCTTATCCATTTCTTTTTTTATCTTGTTCCCAAACTTTGCTTACAGACAAGATAAATAAAAAAGCCACTCAACCGAGCGACCTAAACGTAAGCGAGAAAAGAATGAATTGCAAATTATGCTTCTGCCGGCAGTTCAATAAAGAATGTGCTTCCTCTTCCAAGCTGGCTTTCCGCCCATACTCGTCCGCCATGCAACTCTACAATTCGTTTGACAATAGAAAGACCAAGCCCGGTGGAAGATTCATTTCCTGTCGGACGCGGAGTAAGTTTTTGGAATTTACTGAAGAGTTTTTTCTGATCGTCGTCGCTTAAACCCGCACCATGGTCGGTAATAGAAAATCGGACATGCTGTTCGATCCGTTCAACACGAATATTGATGGTAGATTTGAATGGAGAATATTTTACAGCATTGCTGAAAAGATTTTCAAGTGATTGGTACAATCGTTCAGAATCTGCAAGCACCATGCTTTTTTCACTCTCACAAACGGTTATCGTTACAGATTGTTCTTTTTTATCCGCAAGTGGTTTGTTGACCGAAGCGACATATCCTGTCAATTCTGAAAGGCTGAGCGGATTTTTTTTCAGGCTGAATGTTCCTTG
>JANXZD010000329.1 GCA_025355705.1 Bacteroidota bacterium
TATCTCACCGCTGATCGTGACCTCCGATTTTTCCTGAACTCGAAGCACAGAATTTTCCAAAAATTTCACAATGGCAAAAGAAAAAACCGGTTGCAACAATATTTAAACCTGTTGGTATTGTGGATTACAAGACAGGAGAAAACGGTTGGACCAAAGCAAAAGCAGCGACTCCCCTCCTTGCCGGTGACGTTGTACGGACTCAAGAAAATTCTTTTGCCATTGTGAAATTTTTGGAAAATTCTGTGCTTCGAGTTCAGGAAAAATCGGAGGTCACGATCAGCGGTGAGATAGCGAAAGGTGAATTTTCAAAGAACGTCTATTTGCAGCGCGGCGAGGTCGGATTTCAAGTGAAAAAAAGACCGAATGAAAAATTCGAATTCTCGACACCGACATCAGTTGCTTCCATTCGCGGCACCGGTGGTTTATTAATCGCAGGACAAGACAGTAATGACGTGCTGATCCTTGGATCCGGCCTTGTTGATTTTAAGAATCTTATCTCGAATATCATCCTGAAAGTTAAAGGGGGACAAACAGCATTTTCTATGTCAGATGGATCTATTAAAGTTGAGGATTCATCACCTGAAGATAAGCGGCTGCTTCATCAAGGATCTGCAGATAGTTCAAAGTCAGAGGGCAGTAACCAGGGCGGTTCAAAGACCGATTCCTCGACTTCTACCAGCGGAATAACTCTTGGATTAACTCTTAGCGCACCGATCGGCAAAGAGGGACAGGATCTTGCGGTAACTGTTGAAATAAGTCAAGCTTCCATCACAATTGATTCTCTGAAGAATTCTGTTTCTGATTTTTCATTGTATTACCGACCAAAAACAGAACAGCCGTATAAAATAATAAAAGTGAAATTGACAGACCGGTCAACGAAATTTACGATTCCTGCATCCGATGTTTCCGCTCCGAACATCCAGGTGTATGCAGAGATAAAATTACAGGACGGATCTCAATTCAGCTCTCCGGCCGCTTCCCCGGAATCGAATCCAATAATTTTTGCAGTTCAATCAGCTCAAAAGAACGAACTCCGTATTCCGTTCACCGATCCTGGTGGAAAACGAAAAACAATGGTCATAGAGTATAAATAAGATTACCCATTGTTGATATAGAATTTTCATCGGTCGCTTGCAACTCTATACTGCTTTTAATAGATTGCAAGCGATTTCTTTTTCTTATTAATATCATTCCTAATGAAATCCATTGTTGTCTTAATAATATTCAGTGCACTGTGTGTAATCCAAGTTCCCGCCCAATTAAATATTTATATCAAAGGAATAAATCCAAAAAACGCATCAGAACAGCAGCCACTTACGGTCTCGGTGGGACTCCAATCCTCTTCAGAGCTTTCCCGGGTGGAACTGTTCTATCGTCAATTTGGACAATCTGATTTCCGTGTACTTGAAATGCAGCTTCTTCGGGATTCGGCAATAACGGAAATTCCCGCAACTGAAATACTCCCTCCGTTCATCGAAGTGTATGTCGTTGCCACAAATCAGAATGGAACTTCGGAAACATATCCGACAGAAAATCCACGGATCAACCCTGCGCGGATCAGTATAGATCTAAAACCAGCATATGAATCTGAAATAATCATCTTAAGTCCTGAAGAAGGTGAAAATATCAAAGAAGGTGAAACATACATTTCGGTTTCATTCGTGTATGCCGATACTGTTGTTGACAGATCAAAAACGAAAATTCAATTGAACGGCGTTGACCTATCCGATAAGATCGTTTTTTTTGATGACCTATTGATCATTCCTCCGGAAGCAATTCCTTCCTCGGCGTTATCAGGAGGAGCAAGTATTTCAGTACAGACATTTGATATGAATGGGAAACCATATTCTACGATACAACGCGGATTCACGGTTCTTACCACACAACAGGCGGAAGAAGTTGAGAATGCTTTTCAGGGATATGGAAACGCTCAAGCAGAATCCCGCAATGAAAATATCAAAGGTTCAAAAAAGACATACAACCGATTGGATGTTCGAGCATACGGAACGTACGATAAATTTCTGAAGGCAAACACTCAATTGACCTTGTCTTCGGAAGAAAAACCGGAGAATCAACCTCAAAACCGATATTATCTTGGCATTGATGCACGGTATGCAAAATTAGGTCTGGGCGATGCGTATCCTCGCTTTCCGTACTCAGTTATGGATGGAAGAAGACTTCGAGGTTTCACCTTCGATCTTCTTCTCGGTGCCTTTAACGTGAACATTGCAAACGGC
>JANXZD010000363.1 GCA_025355705.1 Bacteroidota bacterium
CCATCCGCACCCATATGCCATGATTCGGAGAATGGTTTGTTGATGATTGTTGTTTCAAGCGGGATCCAAACGGTATTTTGAAGAACAACATAATCACGTTCATTCAAACTTACACGGGAAGCATTCTTTTTGTTCACTCCCGTATCGAACATAATAAAGATATGATCAGCCGTTCCTAACAACATTGTGCGAATACCAAGGTTCTCCAAACATGCGGCTAGAAGAATAGAACTATCGTCACAATCTCCCGCTTTTTTGTTAAGTGTTTGACGCGGGAATTGAATTTCATCAAGAACATCTCCTTCAGCAACGATCCACGGATCAGAGACATAGTTGATAGAGAATGCACGGACCGCATCCCATATTTTCATTGCATTCTGCATATTGCGCGATGCATTCGGATACAGCGATTGATCGAATTTTACACTTCCAACAACATTGCGAGAGAAATTCTCAACCGCAGCATCTTTGAATGTTACAAATGCACCGGCCTGATTCGGTTTGTTCCAGCTGATGGAGTTTTTACTATAGATAGTGACGGGTTTTGTTATACTGCGAATTTTTTCCTCGCCACCCTGATTGTATGAAATTTCGGTCTTGATCTGCGCAACAGTATTTTCGCTGACCGCTTGTAATTTATCTTTATCCAACGTTGCCGATACATCAAATGTCTTTTTCTCACCTGCTTTCAGCAACGGAATCATTTGCTCAGAAGCGAAAGACATATAATTTGGAATGAATATCTTCGCTTTGATATTCTTGATGTCAGCTTTTCCTGTGTTTTCCAATGTCACTGCACCGATCGGATTCTTAGAATAGTATACAAACTGAGCCGGGAAGATATTTTCTACTTTGAATTCAGTGATCTCAAGCGAACTGGAAATGATCATGCTGGCTTTCTTAATTCCGCTTGTCTTTGTCGAAACATCCAACCGATTTCCGGAGACACCGATCACAGCAAATTCCTGCATGCCGGAAAATGCTTTTCGCAATTCATCAAGTGATCCTTTGACAACAACATCATAGACTGCAGAACCGTTATCCATATAACGCAATTTCATCTTTTCGATCATTGAGATCTTTGAGGGAAGATCAGATTCGATCTTTACCAATGAAGCATCATTGACCCCCTGCAAGATCAACTCAACGATGATCGGTTTATCTTTCATTTCTTTCATTTTTACATCAAGTTTTGCGATTAATTCTGCTGCTACGATATCGCCGACTTCTTCAAGAGATTTCGATGCTGCCTGGGCTTTTCCTTGAGAAGATTTTTTGGAAGATCCGCTTGCAACGGCAAGAATTTCTCCGGTATCGGTAATGATCAATTTTACTTCACCATCAGCGGTGAATTCATTTGTTTTGATCCCATAAACATCCTTTTCACCGCCAAAATTTGCCTGCGCTCCGCCGGCAATGATCAATTCAGCGCCATACCGTCGGCCTAATTCCTTTGCCTTTGTCGCATCAGCAGATGCAGCATCTCGTCCTCGAACTTCAGAGAACTGCCGAGAATCAACAATGCGATATCCCTTTTCCAGAAGAACTTTCTCGATCTTGCCGGCAACTTTTCGAGCAGTTGCATCGACATTATCGATCTTTTCATCAACAACCACCATAACGCGAGGCATGTCTGCATTTTGCGCTGTTACCGTTGTTGGTCGTATCAGCGTTCCCAGCAAAGAAAACATACACAGTAACGAAAGAAGGTGTTTCATTTTTTTCTCCTAATGATTGATAAATTATTTCAATTTCGATATCAGTGATGCCATTTCATCTACTTTTTGCTTTGCCGGTTCATACCCATTTGATTCTTCCAATGCTTTTTGATACATCGATTTTGCGTTTTCATACGCAGTTTTTGCCTCAGTTTTTTTCCCCAACTTTTCCATCTTCTTTCCCTGGTCTTCAAAGTTCAACGCTTTTGCATACGTTACATAGCCGTCAAAATTACCATCCTTTGATGCTTCTAATCTATCTTCATCTTCAGATGACAATTTTACTTCGAGATCGGTTGCAATTTTTTTCACCAATGATTGAAGCATAGTCAGAAATTCATCCAGTTCACCGGTCTCTTCTTCTGCTTTTAAAGTTTCACCCGTCTCTGTTCGAACAATACGCACGTCAATCCGTAATTTGTCGTTGAAAAGATTTGAGAAGCCGCCAAACAGCATCACTTTTGCACCGAGAAGTTTTCCCATTTTCTGTGTTGTTGATTTATCAACCATATCGGTTTCATTCAAATTCAGCTCTTCAATGATCGATTGGATCCGTTGACGCTCAACGACTTTGATCCCTTTGATCTTTGACATTTCGGTGATCATCATATCCGCCAACCCTTTCTTCAGCGGATCCAATTTTTCTTTGTCAACAATGCTGTTGTTCTCAAAGTACAGCACTGCAATTGTTTTTGGATCACCGGCTCGGGCTTGTTGAACAAAAACAATGCTGTTCAACAAACCGGCACACAGCACAAGCATTCCAAAAAGTGTATATTTTTGTTTCATACTGATTTCCTTCCAGTATAATTAATTGATAAGTGAGATTTTTTCAAAATGATATTTTGACACCAACACCCGCTTCAATACCGCTGACACTGTACGATCTCCCCTCGTAGACAATTGTCCCGGACGAATAACGAATACTTATTGTGGGATATAGGATTTCCGAAAATAAAAATCCTGCATCGCCGCCAAATGATACAATACCTGCTTTTCCTGTTTCTACAAGCTGTCCAGCAATTACCGTCTGATCCGCACTATAGGATTTATATTCTCCAACGACCGTTCCATTCACCCAGTCATTCAAAGGCATCGTTAAAGAATATTGTCCTTCAATCTGGGTTGAGGATTTATATTCTGTTGTATCATTGCCAAACACTTTATTCGCCAGACGATATCGCAGTCGTGTTTGTAATAGATGATTTAACTTTCCCATTTTTAGTGAATACGAGATCAGTCCTATTCCTCTTGGTCCAGACTGATATTTTATAACATTGTTTATTTTATCTTCAAAAAAATATGTGGCTGTCAGATCCATCGAAAGTCTGGCACTTTTTGAGTATGATAAATAGTTGAACGCAAGGTTCGTAGAAATTTCATCCCCCGGATTGTACTTTGGATTTGGATTGATATTGACCGGTTCATATTCACCTTTAAAATTATATGATGCCCCAATACCTAAAACCAATCTTCGGGTTATTGTGCCAGCGTAGACTAATCCAAAATTTCCGCCTACACCCTGTCCAAAAGTCGGCACTTTAAAGTTAAATGCTGTTTGCGAAACCAATGATGTCATTTGCAATTCTGTCGGATCAAGTTTTGTTTCCCCTGTTGGTAAGCTTAGACCCAATGTTAACCATACTTTATCTCCCGGCAGAACATAAGAAAGCGAAAACCGCGTATCACTAATACCATGTATTGAAGAATCGACTTTGGCAGACGTAGAGGTGTTCATTCCTGACGTTGTTACTGAAAATAACATTCTATTTGCCAATGGCAGCGAAATTGAAATTGGTGATGATTGTTGTGTAATAGTCCCTAAACCGGTTACATTCCAATGTTGCACAATAGCACCGATTGTTACCCCGCGTATTCCACGGAATACTGATTTATCATTGACTGCATCTGCTATTTGTGCAGGTAGTTTGTCAAAGAACGATAACCATAACACAAAAATTACGGTAGAAATATGAAGAACGCGCAGTTTGAAAGTTGTATTAATCATCACATTGTTTCAGTTTATTTGATGAATGTCATCTTTTTAATAGATGTGAATTCGTTTGCCCGTAATCTATAATAGTATATACCGCTTGCAGTATTTTTATTATCATCACTTTTTCCATTCCAATATATTGAATATGTTCCTATCGGTTGGAATTCATTCACTAATGTCTTAATTTTTTGACCCAAAATATTGAAAATTTCGAGATTAATATGCCCACTATGTGAGGTCGAATATCGTATTGTTGTTACCGGATTAAATGGATTGGGATAATTTTGATAAAGAGCATATTCAATTGGAACAATGGGTATTCCATTGGTATTTTGCGCAACAAATTGTTCTGTTCCTACAATAAGCCGAAATGATCGACTGCTCTCCTGTTTATCAAACTGCATTGAATATGAACTCGCTTGCGAAATATCATACACACGTTCTTGCTTATTATCAAGTAAATAGATTCTAAACTTTGGGTCAGGAAAACCAATTTTGGTAAACGAAAGGTCGACCGAAACATTGTTTGTGCTGGATAAAACATCAAAATCCCAAAAATTGCCGTTCGAATTAATTGCACGATAATCAGCAGCAAGCTTTCCTTCAGGATGTCTGAACGCAAGCGATATATAGTCTGTTGGCGTCGACGGTGGTTCAGAAAAATCGTTTTCATCAAGACCATCAACCGACGATCGCAGCATTCCGGCAAAATTTTTGCTGTCGCTGTATCGTGACGATTGAGCCCCGATCTGAATCTTCCATTCATTTTCATTCAATGTTTGAACTGAGCTGCTAACTTTTGGAATCGGAGCTGTAGAAGTTGATGTAGCATTCGATAATTGGGCCGAAGAAATTCGGATTTTTTTTGGAAGCTTACCATTGTTCTTGATCCAATATCCTTTGAATTTTTCCATTGTCTGGGTTACGGAATCATAATCCCCCTTCACGAAAGACCAGATCACACTTTCCACACTGTCTTCTCGAAAAGAAT
>JANXZD010000413.1 GCA_025355705.1 Bacteroidota bacterium
AGTTTGAGCGACTGGTTAGAACACACGCAGTATTATTTATTTGAGTATTACAACTTCTTCGGGAACAACAAACAACATTATACAACCAGTTTTTGAAAATACTGAATGTGTATCCCCTGGAGATGTGTAGATATAATCGCCTGTCACCAATTGATTTGGACCGAAACGAACCTCTCCTTCAAGAACAAATACCTCCTCACCTCCAGGATGGCTGTGGTTTGGGTAGGAAGCGCCAGCTTCAAACTTTAATAAAAATGTAGGCGGGCGTTTCGCTACATTATCATATCGAAGAATTTTTACATAAATACCGCTTGTTTTCACTCCTTCTTCTATTAAAGGAATCCATTCAGTTTTAGATGTATTTACAATGTGAGGTTTCATTTTTTTTTCAAGTTATGTGATAATTTTTATTCGTGTGTTCTAACGGACTGGAACTAAGCCGCGTGGTAACGTTCCAGCGCGTGGATTATGTTTTTAAATTTAAAATGCTGTTTCGTAACGTATGTTGTATTTAGAAATATCAACACTTGAGTAAAAAGCGCGCCGCGGTTACCACGTCGGCTTGAGTGACTGGTTAGGGCGCAGAAATATTTTATTTTATGTTATTGTCGAATAAATCAGTGCCACCAAATTAATGATTGTTAAACATAAAGAAATCACAAAAGCACTAAATAATGGTAACACCCAATCGTTATCTTGCGCGTTAACAAATGATACAAAAGACAAATAGACCAACGCCAATAATCCGGCAATAAAGAAAACAATTGTAATCCATCTTGCACCAAATAACTGATGGAGTCCAGTAAAAATCAGTTCTCTGACTCCAAGTTTTGGCGATGATGTCACTATTTCAGGTACTTTTAATATAGGATTGATTGTCCCTTCAAATATTTTCCCATCTAAGGTAATATCGTAATCTAATGGAATCGATGTATAAATCTCTAATTCTACAAATTCATCAGGATTCATAATTGTTGGTAAGTATTCAAATACGCCAGAGAATCTCCTTTCCTTTATGTTTATAATTGCTTGGCGTTGACCAGCGGATGATTTCGATACAACATCTAAGAGAAATGGGAGATTTAGGCTATCTTTATTCGCAAAACTGTTCATTTCCCCATTTGATATTTTGAATGTCAATGGACCATCTTTGAAATCTTCGCGGTCGATAGCTTTAGAGCCGGAGTTTTTTATATATAAAACACTTCTCCATAAATCTTCAACTTGCTTGCCATCAAACATAATTTTTGATTTTGGCTTTAGTGAAGATGTAAAAAAAACCAATGTTGAAGGTTTTGTATAGGAAACAGAAATTTCCTTTTTCTGTTGAGAGATGAAAATATTTAAAATGAAAAGCAGAATAGATACAATAATTGCAATAATACCAAGTATATTCCCTGGCCTTTTGTACCAAGGTTGTAGCTTCATTATTTCTGATTTCTCTTTTCTTAATCGATTTTCATCATTTAGAATTTTTTTAAGACGTTCGTATTCATCTGTCCATCCGGATGCATTTTGGTACACATTTTCCATAAAATCACCTTAGAGTAATTTATTAATATTTCAATATCCGTTTTGAAACTGCGCCCTAACTAGTGATTAGGTCTACTCGGTAGACTTTGTACTCATTAGGGAGTACATTGTCTACCGGAATTAATTATTTTTCTCATTATTACAAAATCAGAATCGCTCAAATGTAATCTATTTTTCTTCCTTCAACAATACATATTACAGGTAATTTTGCAGGGTAGGGGTTTTGGTGCGGGATGATGTTATTTTATGGATTCCCGCTAGTGCACGCTGCAAAGGGATCCTCCGAAGGAGTCCTTCGGACCTTCGGGGTTTGTTTTGGCATCTAAAAACATTATGAAAGATGCTGACATTCGTCAGCATGACGATATTATTATATTTCAAATTAAGATACCACCGAAGAATACTGCTGTTTGACTTTATTCCAAAAATCTGTATCTTTGAATAGAACAAAGGAGATACAAACCAGAACAATTGTTAGAGTTTTTAAAATAATGATCTCAGTTTCAATTATTTCTCTAACAATTTCAACCGAATTTCACTCAAGCGTTGGAGAGGGATTCGGTTTTTCCATTTTTGAGGCGTTATGAAATTTCGATGTGCAGTTTTTCTGATGATGATCGCTGCTTCAGTGTCGTATTCCCAAACATTCGGGAAATACGCCGGTGAGTTTATGACCATTGGTGTCGGCGGAAGAGCACTCGGAGTTGGAAGCGCTTACGCTGCGCTTGCAAACGATGTAACAGCATCATACTGGAATCCCGCAGGACTTGCACGTATTGAATATCCACAAATTGCACTTTCGCACGACGAGCGGTACGGTAATCTGATCAATTATGATTACGCAGCATTTGCTTTTCCTTCCGGAAAGAATACGACCAATCTTGAAACACAGGAAAAAGAATTCAACGCCGCATCGTTCGGCATCAGTATTATCCGGCTTGGTGTGGATGGAATCCCGGATACGCGAAAAGCGTGGGCAGATAGTAACGGAAATAAAGTATATGATGAGAATATTCGCCCGGATTATAATGCCATCACATTTTTTAATGCCAGCGATTGGGTAGCATATTTTACTTATGCTAAACAATCTTCTGAGGATTTATTTTACGGCGCGAATGTAAAACTCATCCGCCGAAATATCGGAGAATTTCACGGAACCGGAATAGGATTTGATGTAGGATTACAATATTTGGCAACGGAACGTTTTGTGCTTGGCGCAAATCTGCAGGATGCGACAACAACATTGGTGTCGTGGAATACCGGAACGAATGAACTCATCTCTCCGACGTTAAAACTCGGAGCAGCGTATGTTCTTGAGATCTTCAATGGAAAACTTACACCGGCGGTTGGAACCGATGTTCGTTTTGAGAACAGAAGATTTTCCGCAGTTGCGAATGTGGGACCGATCAGTTTCGATCCGCAAGTGGGGATTGAATTTGATTATAAAAATATTGTTGCCGTCCGTGCAGGATACAATGACATTGGGAATCTGACGCTTGGTGCCGGTATCCATTTGCGTAAACTTGATATTGATTATTCATTTGCAAAGTTTGACGCTGCTGATCAACTCGGGAACACGCACCGCATTTCGCTTCGGCTGACGATTGAAGAAGAAAAGTATCGTCGTGGTGCGGAATAAATCTGCTCATGCGATGAACGGTGGTTCACTGTCATTTCGAGGAGTGGTGCGAAAAGCACTGCGACGAGAAATCCCAATGATAAAAAATAGTAACAAGCTGAGATTCCTCGTTTACCACTTTGTGGCTGCGCTCGGAATGACAATACTCGGGTTTTTTCTCTCTTCCTGTTCCTCATCGATTCCTCAATCGCGAACCTTTGCACCTCAGGCAAAAAAAACTCTACCGCCGGTATCTGTTGTAAAACAATTCGTACCTGATGGTTGGGCAGATATAACATCAAAATCCAAACGGCCGGAGATACAATATTGGCTTGTGAACCGCAACAATTCAGCAACAATCGTTCTGCGCGAACTTCAAACTGATTCCTCGTCGCAACAGTCTTTGATGTATGAAGATTTGAATGTTATCGGCAATATCTCTCTACTTACAAAGATTCCGGACAACAATCCTGATTACCGTGTTACGCGAGCTCCTGTTGTTATTGACAGTAAAAGGAATTTTCTATCGTTTGCGTACTCCGAAAAAGGATTGTTGCGCCGTGTTATTGTCTTTAAGAAGCAACAAAAGTATTTCGAGCTGGAATTGATGCAGGAATTGACTTCCGCGGAGTTTGATGAGTTGACGAACGATCTTGTTACATTTGCTATAACATTATACGAACGACAATAAAGATGTCTGACATCTTCAACAATCATTTTGTCTTCAACTCAAACACACCGTTCCAGTCTTTTGGCGGCGGTTTTTTACTATATGCCTGCGAGCGGAGAAGATATAATTGCGATGGTCCATCGTCCGGATTGATCTTCAGTGCGAATTGAAATTCTTCGATTGCTTTTTTGAACTCGCGGTTCCGATATAATAGCAATCCGAGATTGTAGATCTCAACTAATTCTTTGATATCGTCAGAGATTGAATTTTTCATGTCAGCAATAAGTTCAAATACTCGGATCGGTTGTGTTTTACCTTTGACGATCAGATAATCGAGTTCACGACAAAGGAATTCATCCTTCACCAAATTTCGAGTTCGTTCGCTGATCATGATTCGGGTTCCGTATGTTTTATTGGCCCCTTCCATGCGCGACCCCAAGTTTACTGCATCACCGATCACTGTATAATCAAATCTGCTTGATCCGCCGACATTACCCACAACCATGAAATCAGTATTCAATCCCATACGAACAATAAGTTTTGGTTTGCCTTCTTTTTCCCATCCCAAGGTAATTTCCTTAATCTTTTCCTGCATTTGAATGGCTGCACGGCATGCACTTAATGCGTTGTTTGGCAATCCCATCGGTGCACCCCAAACTGCCATAATTGCATCGCCAACATATTTATCTAATGTTCCATCATTCTTCAGAATAATATCTGTCATCCCGGTCAGATATTCATTAAGGATATGAACAAGATCGACTGCATCAAGTTTTTCTGAGAAGTTCGTGAACGATGCGATATCGGAAAAGAATACGGTCAACTCTTTTTTCTCGCCGCCCAGCCGCAGTTTTTCTGGATGCGCGATCAATTCATTCACAACAGAAGGATTCAGATATTGACTGAACATTCCTTTGATCATTGTCTTTTGTTTTCGTTCGGTCAGATATTGATAGACTGCACTGCCGATGTAATTGAGGATGATCGCTGCAATCGGCGAGACCACAGGAAAAACAAGATTGTGTTTAGCGAACGTATAATAGGAAATGCTCAAAACTCCGTCGATCATTCCTGCCACGATGATAATTGCAACGATCTCAATGATGAATGCATACTGTGTTTTGAACAACTTTAGCCATGTAACAAGACTAAAAGTAAACATGGAAAGCAACATGATCAACAGTGATTCTTTCCAGCCGGAAAATTTATAAAGATAGTTCTGATGTATGAGGGTCTGAAGTGCATTCGCATGAAGTTCAACGCCGTACATCAGATTCCGATCGCTCAATCCTTTCTCTGAGACGGAAACATTGAACAGGTCTTTCGATTCCGAAAAATACGGTCCGATAAGAACGATCTTGTCTTTAAATATTCCGTCGTTAATCAAGCCGATATCTGGATCGTCAAAAACATTTATTGACGTGTTCAGTTCACGTTCTTCAATCGTTTGGAAATCTGAATCATCAAGAATATTCACGATATCAAACACCTTGAACGTTTTCCCTGCTTGCCCGTGATAATTGATAAGCATTGAAACGTCATCATATTTCGGGATATGATGATCTCCCACAATAAATTCATCTTCCGTATTCTTGGCAAATGTTGTCGAAGGGAGATGAAGTGCTTTATTGAACAAGCTAAAAGCGAATGAAGGAATATAACGTTCCTGGTTCGGGACCTTTGCAAAAGGCATGTAACGGCGGTAAATTCCGTCAACATCATTCGGTACAAAAACGCTCCCTACGGCACTGTCGGCTGCATAGAATATGGAATGGAAATTCTCATCAGCACGATTTGTTACTGCATCGTCATTTCGAAAATCAGTTTTTCCGGCAACGACAACGTTTTTATATTGTTGGATCGTTTTGAACAATTCATCATCGTGATGCGGACCGTTTTGATCCGGTTGTTCAAACGTGAGATCGATCCCGATTACTTTTGCCCCGGCACGATTCAGGTTACGGATCGCTCTTGCATAATAACTTCGCGGAAACGGATATCGGTCCGGAACGGTGGTTTCAGAAAATTCAGAAATTGAAACGATGATCACTTCGAGAGAATCTTTTGCATAGGGAAGAGATCCGCGTTTTTCAAAGGCCCGATCGATGAACGAAAGGGATGTTCGATCAAAGAAACCAAAATGAAAGATTGGATCTTGCACAAAGAGGATAACAATACACGCTATGCCGACACTCGCTGCAATTCGAAGTGTCCATTTATAGAAACGCCGATCAGCTTGAGGCCGTGTAGGGGTTTGAGACTGCTTCATGTTAAAAATCTATTCGATACAACAAGCTGACATACGAATCATTTCTGCTTGTTACTGTTGAGGATAACACAGAAGATGAATTTACAATAAACTGGAATTGAAATGCCACTGATTGATGTTGTGTGAGTGAATACACTAAACTTGATTCAAACATCGTTCGGGCAAAATCGCCAAACGTTGGTGAAAATGTCGCATTCAACCGAAGAATGTCTTCTAAGATCTTATATCGTCCGCTTATTGATAGGGTTTGATACGAGAGTGTAGACTGTTCGGTGGTTTGGCTTATTGGATTGAATTGAGGGAACGTAAGACTGCTGAGTGCAAATCCCACTGTACTCTCTAATCGAAAATTATGTACTGTACTTAAAAGGACTGATGTATTTACCGAAGATATTCCTTGCTGTTTAATTGTGTGATCAACTTTATCGGAAACATCAAGATTGAACGCCGCATTGTGTTTACCCCAATAATTAAAATCGTATGACGTCTGCAGGAAATATCGATTTGTCTTGTCATCCAGGGCACGTAGTGCAATTTGCTTTTCCACAGAATTCTTGTTTGTTGTATCCGAAATGATCGGATTTGAATTCTTATTCAAACCATAGCCAATGGTAACGTTTGGTAAATTCCCTGAAGGATAATACGAGATTGAAGCATTCATTGTGTTATATGTTGTTGTGGCAACTTCACTTCCGGAGGTGTTATTCCGTAATTGTTCAAAACTTCCTGTTACGAATAATCGATTTTCAAGAAGCCGAATCCTATCTGTGACATTGAATCCTTGAATATCTTTTCTGAGCGAAGATGCTCCGGCGGATGAATAATCCTTCCCATGGAACAGATAGGAAAATTTCAAATAGTTACCGAAGTAATTTAGTGATAATCCGGTCTCATACACTAATGAAGTTCCACCAATCGGATTGATCGGAACAAGATTCTCATTGGCCGTAATGATCTTTTCGAGATAGGGAAGGAATCGTTTTAAATTATCACCGTCACCTTTGGTGAATGTTCCTCGCACGATTGCAGAATCAACACTATCTCTATTAAATGCTGCCGTTGATATATCAACATTGTTCAAACTCAATGCGGTCTGAGCCGAGAATTCAATTCTTCTGTCGTCGAAAGCAACAAAGAGATCGGTACCGAACACTGCATTTTCCTGCGGTCGGACGACCACAGTATCGAAGTTGTCTTTTGCTTTCATGTACGTGAAGCCCCACTGAAATTGTTCTCCTTTCCCAAAACTTGGCCGAACCACGGTCATTGTTCGTTGCAGCGTTTGGGGAGTGGAATTTATCTTAACGCCGCGCGTTAGTTCGCCGTTTGCAATGTTCACG
>JANXZD010000415.1 GCA_025355705.1 Bacteroidota bacterium
AATGAATATTTTCGGTGTATCAAGTTTTATTTTTGCAAAACCGGTATTATAGCCGATCGAATTATCATTCCGATCAAATTCTCCAACAAGCTGCATTGACAATAAAAAATTTTCAGGATTTTTAATATCGGCACCCGGAGACGAACGGTACACTCTATACCCTTCAAAATCAAACTTACGGCTGATCGGATCGAAGCTTTGTTCTGACCGAACACTGTCCCAATATAATGTGACCCGTTGATTCTCAACAACGGAAAAAACTCTCGGCTGGCGTGGTGGTTGCGGCAATGTAAATCGATCTAATTTTCCGTTGTCATTAATATCTTCACCATTGTCTAATTTATTATTGCCGTTAAGATCTTCTCCGTTATACGTTTGTTGTGCCCAGGCAGCGTTTGCATACAGTAATGATCTCATTTGAGGTGTGTTATAATCCAGACTTGCAGGAACACTTCCTGTTTTTTTTGCACCAATTAGAGCAAACACCACCTTCACACTATCACCCGGTGCAAGCGATCTGAATGGTCCAACTGAAAGTAGATCGCTTAAACTAGCCGGTAATTCTCCGAATGTTACTCCGTCCGAAGTGACAACATTATTGTTGCGACCAAGTGCTTCAATATTTGGTTTCGGCATCATACGCGATAGTCGCTGATAGCGTCCCCGATATGGATCACCGGGATTGTCTTCAACATCAGGAAAAGCATATAGCGAGTTTCCGGAACCACTCGAGCCAAATCTCCATCCATTGTAATATGTATCTTTTGAAAGATCTCCTATCGAATCAATCTCGATCGATCTAGCAATTCCAAGAGAATCTTTTTTTAACGGGAATGGTGTTGTACCTAAAACTTTTATTCCTAAATAACTATTTGCCGGAGGTCCATACGGTGCACCATCAAAATCAAACACATAACTCATTCGTAAACTGTCAACATAACCGCGTCCGGAATGACTGAAGAATTGACTTGCCGACGAAGGGTTGCCGGTCAATTTTGTATTTCGAACAGCCCCGTTGTTCCATAAACCGACATGCAAACTATCGATGATTGAAGTGCTAACATTTTTGATCGTATAATTGAGAATCACAAAAAAATCTGCAAACGGAAAATTCCATGCATAACTTTCTAAATGGATATTGACACCCAACGGTTTATGGAATGGAATTACTAATGTAGAACCCGGCAGTGTATCATATTTGTCGGTGAAATCCATTACCAAATCCTGGTGACTAACCGCGTTGAGATCGAAGTATGGAGATTCTAGAAGTGTCGAACGCTGAGAAATTACTGAACCTATGCTATTTGTTATTTCTAAACCTTCAAGAGGGTTTGCTGTTGTTGCTCTGTCTAATCCAGCAGTTGAGACACGGGCAACAGTTTCATTGCGTAGGATGCCGCCTATCCAAATACCACCAACGGAAAGATGTTCAATACCGGATCCTTTTGGATATTCGAGAGATGGTTGAATCGGCCATTTCTTAAATCGATTACCGAGTTGACCGAAATTGGTTATGGTAACGTTGAGGTTGCCAATTGAAGTATATTTAGTATCGTCATCGTCGTTGATCTTTCCAAGCGATTGGCCATAGAGCAACGATGAACAATAGATGAACAGAAATACTAAGGAAAGGAGTTTAGTCAGTCGTAGCAATGATCTATAATCGTTACGTAAGTGGATTAATTAATTACAAAAATATACAAGCTATTGCGTAGAAAAACAAGGTGAGTTTGAAAGGTAAAAATTTGTTAATCCGAGAAAAATGTCGGGAATATCATCCGTCGATTTTTAATTTTTGACCGATCATGATCTTTGACGATTTAAGATCGTTCCATTTTTTTACGTCGCTGATGGTGATATGATATTTCTCAGCGATCTTTTCGAGCGTCTCCCCTCGTTTCACAACGTGAGTTGAAGATTTTATTTTATTTTTTTCCGGCAGATTCTTTTTCGCAATATTACTTTTTCTCGCTATGGGTTCTTCCGCAGGTTCTTCCATTTGGTCCGGAGCGAATATTTCTAACATCTCTCCTGCATTGATCCTGCTGGTGCGGAGACGATTCCAAGATTTAATATCAGCGATCGCAACATCGTAATTGGCTGCAATTTTTTCCAGTGACTCGCCTCGTTTTACTTTATGGCGAATCCATCCAATAGAAGTTTTTCCTGATTGATCTATATTTTTGTTTTTTACAACAGTTGCAGCAGCGATATTTTTTACTTTTTGTGTTGCCGTTTGGCTCGCAAGATTGTTATAAAATTCAAATTTCTCTTCCGGTACCCAGATCGTTAATCGCTGTCCGGGATAAATATGCCTGCCGTAAGGAATGTTGTTCCAGTTCCGAATATGACTTGCCCGGACATTAAATTGCTCTGCAATGTGGCCAAGAGTTTGTCCTGAACGTACTTTGTAAACGACCTTCTCGCGGCCCTGAGGTACATATGTTTCTTTTTGGATTTTTGTTTTTTTCTTTTGAACTGCAGAAGCAATACGACCGGCAGGCTTTGTTGCGGAAGTTTTTCTTCCTTCTTCTTTCAATTGATTGAACCGAGCGATATCTGCGATCTCTTTCTTGCGCTGCGCATCGACCAATGCAAATGCGGAATTTGATTTTACAGGGATCACCAGTATTGCTCCGACTTTCAATCGTTTGGAACGAGAGAGTTTATTCACTTCCAACAAGATCGCAGTAGTAACATTGTATCGTTTTGCAATTTGACTGATCGTTTCTTTCCGCTTAATAACGTGCGTGGCAAAATCCAATTTTTTATCATCAGGGATCTTAGAATAATTCTCCGCAAATGTAGCAGCAGTACCAAAAGGGACTCGAAGTTGATATCCCTTGTAGTTTGGCGGTGTACACCATTGTGTCAATTCCGGATTGAGATCTTTGATCGTTTCAAGATCTGTTCCTGCACATTCTGCCAAAATTCCAAGATCGATACAATCATCTATTGAAGTATACTCATACGATAAGGAATCGGCTTTTTCTATATCTCCAAACCCGAACGCTTCGGGACGCATCACAATAAGTGCAACGGCAATGTACTGAGGAACATAATTTCTTGTCTCTCTCGGCAGGCGATGACGCATTTCCCAATAATCCGTTGAACCGCTTCGTCTGATCCCTTTTCGTACCCAACCGCCGCCTGCATTGTAAGCAACGAACACCAAATGCCAATCATTGAATTCCTTATAGAGATCTTTCATGTGACGTGCTGCAGCTCGAGTTGCTTTCTCAAAATCACGACGTTCATCATACCAATAATTTGAACGCAGTCCATACATCCCACCTGTTCCTTTCATAAACTGCCACAGACCAACCGCCTTGGCCCACGAACGTGCAACAGGATTTAATCCGCTTTCCGGCAATGAAAGATACATCAATTCCGGAGGAAGCCCTTCTTCGGCAAAAATTCTGGACATCAACGGAAAGTATTTTCCGGAACGATAGATCCAACTCTCCATATGTGAACGGCCTTTTCCCATAAAGAATGCGATCGTTCTCTTTGTGTATTCATTGATGTGGAGCGGGACATCGGTCTTTGGAACGAGAGATGGCGGAATTTGAATGTTGGTAATATCGATCTTTTCAATTTCAAGGTTCATTTTTTCACGAAGAGCGAAGATAGAACTATTTGGTCCGATACTATCAATGGTCGCAATATATTTTTCGTAATCTTCAATGACACTTCGAGATAGTTCGTTAAAATCCGAATTTGTTTCGATGTTCGGGAAATAACTGGCTTCGTTCAAATGCTTGATCGCTTCTTCAAATTCATCGGCCGAGAGTATTGAATCGCCCTCTGCCTGCGCTTGCATCGCAGAAAGATAATGACCGCGAGCCTGCTCAAGTATCTCCGCTATTTGCTTTTCATCAGCACCACCTAAGGAATCAGCCCCTGTTGAATCCGCTGCAGGATCTACTGATTGGACTGGACGGTTGGGTACTGTGTCTTGAGCAAAAAAAGAGGGAGATGACGATGCCAATAATATTGAAGAACTATACGATTTTTGAAACGGAGCCTGAGAAGATTGTGTTTCGGATTTTTGAGGAGTTGTGCTCGTACATCCAACCAACAACACGAATATTGAAGCTACGACGAAAACTTTTTTCAATTCTTGACCTTTTTTATGGATAAACTATACATATAATATACACTTTGAACCAAAAAAAACAAGGAATTATTCAGTTCAACTGAAAATTAAACGAAGGCACTATTACTTTCAGTCATGATTTACGTGTGTTAATATTTATTTTTATGAATTACTATTTAAAATATAAAGTCCCGATCGTTAACATCGGGACCAACCAAATTTTGCGGTGAGCCTGGGATTCGAACCCAGAAGTCCTTCCGGACGCTAGTTTTCAAGACTAGTGCAATAGCCGTTCTGCCAACTCACCTTATGAAATCTCGCAAAGAACTTTTTTTCTATTCCTGTTTAATGCTTTACTGATCAAAACCTTAT
Source organism: Bacteroidota bacterium (assembly GCA_025355705.1). Taxonomy (GTDB): domain Bacteria; phylum Bacteroidota; class Ignavibacteria; order UBA10030; family UBA8401; genus UBA8401. The sequence continues at coordinate 4,472 of JANXZD010000415.1, forward strand.
TAAGGCTTTCGTAAAATTGTGTTCGAATTGTCTTAATATACGAATTATTCAAAATTTTTCCAAAGAAAATATTTATCAACAACCAACTCACTCAGAAGTCATTGCAACATCATTCTTTGGTTGAAAACTCTCAACGAGATCTTAGTTCTACTTGTTGAGAGGATGCCATAACCGTTTTGTCAAATTTTGATATCTCCTCTTCGTATTTGAACAGATAGTCTACAATTCTTCATTTTACAAAATCCACTTTTCAAAAACCCTTCATTTACGAATGATTTTCACTGAAATCTAATTGGCATACAAATAGCTTCATCAATAGGTATAATGAAATGAGACATACCGTAATCACCAATCAATTGATTTTTGTGCATAGATAGTCAAAACATACTCAACCAATTAAACATTTAGCACTTACAAAGGATAATTTTTATGGCACAGGCTCAAGTTCAATATGGATTCAATCACAAGAAGAACCTCTTTTCAAAAACGGAATTGAAACAGATATTGACGATTGCGTATCAAAAACCAGAACCGATCGGCATACAGATTTTTGAAAATTCACCAAATCCCTTTAATCCGGTAACTACTGTGCAGTTTTCTATAAGTACAAAAGAATTTGTTTCTGTTAAAGTCATCAATCCCCTTGGACGTGAGATGTGCACTCTCTTTAGCGAAGTTGCTCTCCCCAACAAATTATACGATATGGTGTTCGATGGACTTCGTTTACCTTCAGCAGTATATTTCTGTGTTCTTCAAACT
>JANXZD010000475.1 GCA_025355705.1 Bacteroidota bacterium
CCATCCAGCCGATCCACGTCTCTGAACGATTTGTTATTGCTCCTTCGTGGAATATGGGCGATGATATTTCAAAAACTGTCATTATTATCGATCCAAAAATGACCTTCGGAACTGGGTACCACGAAACTACTCGTTTGATGATCCGGTTAATGGAAAATCATATTACGAAAGACAATACCGTGCTGGATGTAGGAACCGGAACAGGGATATTAGCAATTGCAGCTGCTAAGATGGGGGCAAAACATATCCTCGGGATCGATATTGATGCTTGGTCGCTTGAAAATGGTATTGAAAATACACGGAAAAACGAAGTCGAAAGCGATATTGAAATCCGTATCGGATCATTGGAAGTTGTGACCGAATCCGATTTTGACATAATTCTCGCCAACATATTTCGTAATACCATACTAGAACTATTAGACGCAATGCTGAAGAAACTCTCACAACATGGCAGAATAATTTTTTCAGGATTATTAGTAACCGATGAGTTAATTATTGAAGAAGCTCTAGACAAAAGAAATTTTAAGGTAATCTCTGTGCTGACAGAAAATGATTGGATTGCGATCGCGGCTGAACGAAAATGAGAATTGCATCCATTGACATTGGGACGAATACAATCCTTCTGCTCATTGCTGACGTAAACAAGAATGGTATTGTAAATGTTTTACACGATGAACAAGTTATTGCACGACTTGGCAAAGGAGTTGATGCCAATCAAATCATCAATCAAGAAACATTTGTCCGCGCCAAAGATTTTCTCATTTATTATAAAGATGTGTGCAGTTCTTTTTCCGTTGAACAAATTTCAGCGGTTGGTACAAGTGCCCTTCGTGACGCCCACAATAAGATTGAGTTTATTAACTATATCAAAGATGAAGTCGGCTTATCAATTGAAATACTTTCCGGCGATGAAGAAGCTCAATGGACCTATCGTGGAGGCATCTCCAATTTCATCGGACACGCAGAGCAGTATTCTGTGGTTGATATTGGCGGCGGCAGCACTGAAATTATCACGGGAAATTCCATTGGAATACTATCCAAAGTGAGTCTTGATATAGGAAGTGTGAGGATCACCGAAAGAATCTTAAAAGATTCTCCACCTGAGATTTCGGCCTTGATAGAAGCCCATGAGTTCATTCTTTCAACTATTCCTGTCGAACAAATACAAACCATTCGTTCTACATTCACTATCGGTGTTGCAGGAACATTGACAACACTTGCTGCCCTGCATCAACAATTGCCAGAATATGTGCCTGAAAAGATCGATGGATATCATCTTACTTTTGATGACATCTGCTCGATGTTTGCATCCTTAAAAGATAAATCAGTTGAACAGATTTCAGCAATCCCGCAAATATCTGCTGGACGTGCAGATATTATCCTTGCCGGGATTATGATCTTGATGGGATTTATGGAAAAAAGCGGCCTGAAACAAATCACAGTCAGCGACCGCGGATTGAGATATGGGATTATGTTAAAAGATATCGAGAGAATATTTCATTGAAAATTTGCACTGACTATTCTTGCATCGCATTTCACAAATTGTTCCTGAATAGTACCGGGCGATATATTTTTAAAGACTCTTTGAGTTCTTGGTTCTAAATTCGTTTCTATCGATCCAATTAATTTCGCAATAACAGTACCTGTTTCTTTAAAATATGTGAATTCGATATTGACTGATTCCAATCTTTTCCATGATTTGTTTTCCAAGGTTATGGAATGAATAGGTAATCTTGAAACGTTGCTTGTTTGATATTCATTCTCAATAAGAACGACTTGTGAAATATCAACTGTATCGCCTTGAACGACTTTCCATTTTGTTTTTGCAGATGCAATGATATTCAATTTTTTCTGCGCCTGTCGAAAAAATGGACTGTCTTCCGGAATCTTATCGTAATAATATTCGGCAACCTCATATTCATTTTTTGCAAAGAATTCATCCCCCTTTTTAAGATTTGCACTTGCCTGATCACCGGGATCTGAACAACCAAAGAGCAAAAACAATAAACTAAATATAAATTTTCTCATAGTTGGTATATTTCTCAGAATTATTTTTTAGGAAGAGATAATGCAATTGCATTGAATATTCTACCTGCCCTCTCAACTTCCTCATTTGTTGTGAATTTTCCAAATGAAAACCGCACTGTAGCCTGCGTCGTCTTCG
>JANXZD010000489.1 GCA_025355705.1 Bacteroidota bacterium
TGAAGCACAGATTCGAACGTTGCATACCGTTTCTGTTCTCTTTAAAAATGAAGAAGCTAATACCAGCGTTGTTGTCATCACCCGCAATGCCCCGTTCCTTCTTGCAACAGTCTGCGGAGTACTCTCTGCAAATGATGTAAATATTTTTGATGCGCAGATATACACACGAGAAGATGGTTTTGTTATCGATACGTTCCGTGTCGTTGATGCAGCAACAAAAAAAGTGTTGACCCCAGAGCTCCAAACGATGATCGTGCGCGATATGGAGAATGTGCTAATGCAAAAAGAAACATTGGAAAAATTATTCGACCGGCATCATCGACGATGGAAACGGCGGGCAAAATCCTTGATGCATCCAAATATTCGTATTGATGTTGTTTTTCACGACACTGCACACCATACAATTATTGAGGTATTTGCTCCCGATATGACTGGATTTCTCTATAAGATCACACAGACCTTATCTAAAGCGAAATTGCAGATCGAATTTGCAAAACTCGCTACTCGCGGTGACGGAATCGTTGACTCATTCTATGTCCAAACTCAGAATGGAAAGAAAATTTCTTCCGATGAAGAGAAGCTGTTTCTTCGAGAGAAAATATTGCATACTATTCAGCAGTTAATGAATGTGCAGCTAGAAGTTTAGCCTCAGAGGTCACAGAGGATTATATGGATGTCCTTACCGAAAAAATCATTGGTGCGGCAATAGAATTACACAAAATTCTTGGCTGTGGTCTATTGAAATCAATTTATGAAGAAGCGTTATGCCTTGAACTTACAAATCAAAGTATATTCTTTGAACGGCAGGTTCCAATCAATGTGATATATAAAGGCACGATCATTAAAGGACAGCGAATTGATCTTCTCATTGAAAAACAAGTTGTCGTTGAGTTAAAATCTGTAACTTCTCTGCCCGATGTCGCGCTTGCATAAATTTTGTCGTATTTAAAAGCAACCGGACTAAAACGAGCATTGTTGATTAATTTTGGCGAAAAGAGATTAATTGATGGAATTCGTAGAATCTCAAATTAAAATACTATATATATCCTCTGTGACCTCTGTGGCTTAAAGTATGTCTTCAAAAAATCAAAAATCAATCGGCGTATTTGATTCCGGCATCGGCGGATTGACCGTTGTTCGCGCACTACTCGAAAAACTGCCGAATGAAAATATCGTCTACTTCGGCGACACGGCACGTGTGCCATACGGATCGAAATCGGCACAGGTTGTGCGTGAATATACTCAGGACGATACAGATTTTCTTCTTTCCAAGGATGTAAAGATGATCGTTGTGGCGTGTAACACTGTTTCCGCGGTCGCGTTGGATGTCGTGCAAAAGCGTGCAAATCTTCCTGTCACAGGAGTCATCATTCCGGGTGCGCAAGCAGCGATGAATTCTACAAAAAATAAACGTATCGGGGTAATTGGTACGGCGGGAACAGTGAACAGCAACGCGTACACACATGAATTGCAGCGTTTGAATAATTCTGTTAACGTGTTCAGCAAAGCCTGCCCGTTATTTGTCCCCCTTGTTGAGGAAGGATGGCTTGAAAATAAAGCAACAGAGTTGATCGTTAATGATTATCTTTTTCCGTTGATTGCAGAAAAGATTGACACCTTAATTCTTGGATGCACACATTATCCTCTGTTGAAAAAAACGATCTCTAAAGTCACAAAAGGTGCCGTTACGCTGATCGATTCCGGTGAAGCCGCTGCCGCAACAGTTGAAACAATGCTTGACAATCTTGGTCTGCGAAATACCAGTAAAGAGAAGCCGAATGTACAATTCTTTGTGAGCGATGCTCCCGAAAAATTCACATTGGTTGGAGAATTATTCTTTGGAAAAAAACTTGGGGTTGTGCGCAGAGTGACGATCGGAAAGGTCTGATCGACTGCGTTTTACCTGTAAATGTAATGCCCGCATATGACTAAACTACTCCTCTCCCTTACTCTATTCATCGTTGTATCAACTTCCAATCTCACCGCTCAAACAAAAGGAGACTTTTTCATCGGATATGGATTTGCATTTCCGAGCGGCGGATATCTTTCATTGCGGTATTATCCTGCCGATAAGATGGGTGTTGAAGTGTATACAAGTGCATTCTGGTATATCTTTAATTTTGGAGCACGCGCAAACATTCATGTTCAGGAAGCATTGCCGCATACATTCATCTCCATCGGATACTCGCATATCACTGCATACAATCCGGGAGCTGTACATGACACTAGCAACGCAGAAAAAATATATCTGCAGCGAACGATGCAGGGAATCGACCTTGGAGTTGGACGCGAAGTAGAATACGATTATAAACATTTTTCTTTTCAGGCAGGTCCGACTTACGTGCTAAGTCTTGAAGATAGTTTTGTAGATAATAACAGAAAAATAGAAACAGTTGAGATTCCAACAATGTTCTCTTATTTTCTTGTTGCATCACAATTGAATCAATTACCCGAAAAGAATCCTAAACCGATCTATGTTAAGTAAGTTTTATAAAATCAGGTTTGCTGTATCGCGGAACTCCCGCCAAAAAGAAGGCGGGCAAGCGGTTCCGCCGGTTTTAAAATCAATGACCAGAGGTCGGCGATACGTTTACAAACTCATCCAGTAACTCACCTTCACCACATACACATTATCCGGCGATGTTCGCAGGAATGTGTTGTCGAGATTCGTTCCAAGGTTGGTGTTATAGCCGCCGTTTTGGAAGAACGAACGGCCGTGTGACCAAACAAAATAGAATGTGCTGCCCTCGCGGTATTCCCAGCGAAGAACAACGTTTGTTTGCAGCGATGTCCGATTGAAATCCTTATTCACTGAATAATGATATGGAGTAAGTCCTCTATTCGGATTCAACAATGAATATGTCGTAGTATCAAAATTCCCTTTTGCCCAAAAGAATTGATTGTATATCTGTAATGAAAGATCATGGGTAAATAGAATAGAACTGCGAAGAGTAAAATCAATTCCGTCAACATCCCGTTTTCCATACACCGCAACAGGATCAACGGCGGCAAAGGTAATTACCGTGTCCACAATCGAATTGACAAATCTGTCAAGATCGCGTTCGATCGCGTAGCCCAAAGAAAGAGTGTATTCCATCGACGATGTGGGACGAAGAATGATCGATCCTTGAGTGGTGGACGTCATTCCGCCGTTGTCATACACCCGATAGTTCTCTTCAGCATTTACAATGATCATTTTTCGGTTGTCGCTTTCAATCTCTCCGCGAATCAAGAAACTTGACGGTATATGATACACTCCATATCCGCGGGGTTCATACGGATCCTCACCGCCGAACGAGTACGACATATTACCGCTCAACGACCAATAGTTCAAAAATTGTCCGTACGCATTTGTGTTGATCTCTTTGAACAATGTCATACGGTCATAATTCCATCGCAAATGGAGGTTGCCGCCGAAATTATAGGTTTGAAAGAACTCACCCGGTATAAAATTGCGGTACCCGCCGTTAATACCGATTCCATAATCGTTCGGTGAGCGGAAAAAACCAAGATCATTGATGAAATATTTCTTTGACGTAAAATCAAAACCTGCTCCGTACGTCCACGCTCCACTCACACGTCCGAAATTCACTTTTCCGGCAGAGCCTTGCTGCATGAAGGACTGCGAACTGACTCTATGGAACTTATCGATAAATTTTGTACCATGCGATAATGCAAGAAATCCGTTCAAACGATATTTGCTGCTTTCAAGTTTTATATCCCAATCCGTTCCCGCTGTATATGCTGGAACGCTCCCTTCACGCGATGTTTCCGTAACAATGGCACCGATGTTCGAGTTGCCCCAAAAATCTTGCTTTACACGAAACAGATTGTACGACCCGCTCGGTTCTGCCCGCATCGTTTTCACGGAACCAAGCGTATCGCGATACGAAAATTCTTCTTCGTCAGTTACTGCGGTGAGAACACCAATCGATGTTCCTCCATCTGTTTTCCCTGAAAATTTCGCCGCACCAAGAATTGTTGCTGTGCGTGGCTCTTCAGTAATGATCCTACCATCACTCGGCAAATTTACATTGATCGGTTTTCCAATCCTTCGTGAGTAAAATAATCCGGGACCAAAGTCTCCGCCGAACGTAACGAATCGAAGGATCTGCGTTCCTTCAATAAAGAACGGGCGTTTCTCAGGATAGAATGTTTCGAATGTGGTAAGATTCAATACGGCAGGATCCGCTTCCACTTGTGCAAAATCGGGATTGATCGTTGCGTCGACTGTGAAGTTCGACGACACTCCGTATTTGATATCGACACCGGCACTCGAAACATTCTATCCTGAGAAACGCCCGTTCTTTATTGAAGGAACGCAGATCCTTCGATTCGTTACGTTCGGCGGAGACTTTGGTCCCGGATTATTTTAC
>JANXZD010000528.1 GCA_025355705.1 Bacteroidota bacterium
CAAAAAAGCCGTCATTTAGACGGCTTTATCTTTAACTATTCATCGACTTCAAGAATTCTTTGTTAGATTTAGTACCTCTAAGTCTTTCTAATAAAAATTCCATCGCTTCAACAGAATTGAAATCACTCATGAACTTTCGAAGAATCCAAATACGATTCAATTCATCTGGTTCAAAGAGGATCTCTTCTTTTCGAGTACCGGAACGATTGACATCAACCGCAGGGAAGATTCGACGGTCTGCAAGTTTACGATCCAATACAATTTCACTATTACCGGTTCCTTTGAACTCCTCAAAAATAACTTCATCCATTCTGCTACCGGTTTCAACAAGTGCGGTTGCAATGATTGTAAGACTGCCACCACCTTCAATATTTCGTGCAGCACCAAAGAAGCGTTTTGGCCTATGAAGAGCCATTGCATCAACACCTCCTGAAAGAATTTTCCCGGAATGAGGAACAACCGTATTGTGCGCTCGAGCAAGACGAGTTATGCTATCTAAAAGTATAACAACATCATGCTTCGCTTCCACCAATCGTTTTGCTTTTTCAAGCACCATATCAGCAACCTGAACGTGTCGTTCTGGTGGTTCATCAAATGTCGAAGCAACAACTTCTGCACTGACACTTCTTTCCATATCCGTAACTTCTTCCGGGCGTTCATCAATCAGCAACATCAATAATTTTACTTCAGGATGGTTACGTGCAATACTATTCGCGATTTTTTGTAAAAGAATCGTTTTACCAGCTTTTGGAGGAGAAACAATCATTCCGCGTTGTCCCTTACCAATTGGAGACAACATATCCAAGATACGCATGGCGTGTTCACCAGGAGCGGTCTCTAATTTTAATCGTTCTTCGGGATAGAGCGGTGTAAGGTTATCGAACAGAATACGTTCTCGTATTTTTTCCGGATCGTCTTCATTGACAGCTTCGACACGTAGAAGTGCGAAGAAACGCTCTCCATCTTTTGGAGGACGAACCTGTCCGCTTACTGTGTCGCCTGTTCTCAGACTGAATTTTTTGATCTGGGAAGGTGAGACATAAATATCGTCAGGCGATGGTAAATAATTGTAATCAACAGATCTCAAAAATCCATATCCATCTGGTAAAACTTCAAGCACACCTTTGCTGAACGTTTGTCCATCTTTTGCACTTTGTGCTTCAAGGATTTTGAATATAAGTTCTTGTTTACGAAGATCACTGTATCCGGCTAGACCAAGCTCGCGGGCAATTTTATTCAGGTCGGAAATTTTTTTGGACTTAAGTTCGGAAATGTCCATTGGCATATGAGAGGCTACCTCTTTAGAAATGATTTAAATTAATATTTTATGGTATGAAAAATTCTAGGAAAAGATTATTCGTTGCTGTTGGAGTTATTTTTGATCAGTTGATAGAATGATAATGTGTGGATGTACGACAAGGAATGTGACTTTGAACTACACCAAAAGTATATGAATTCGACTTTATTGTCAAGCATTTTTTTTATTTGATTCTAAAATCGGTATGGCTTCTCCGACAAGAAAATGAGAACCCGTTATCACAAGTATCCCATCTGTCCCCGTATATTCTTTCCCCAAAGTAATCGCTTCGTTTACATTTGAAGACACAATGCATCGAATTTTCCTTGATTTACAGGCAGAATATAGCTTATCTACAGATAGCGCACGTTCACTTGATGGTTGCGATGCGATTATTAATGGGTTCAGTTTCTTTAAATGATACAATGAAAGCCGATAATCCTTATCTTTCATTGCTGCAAAAATAACAACAATTTTTTTATATCCCATTTTTTTAATTTCAACTGAAATTGCTTTCATTCCATCAGGATTATGGGCAACGTCCAAAAGAATCGGAGTTTTAAATCTAAGCAGTTCAAATCGTCCTCGCAATCCAGACAGTTGCATGGTATTTTGAAAACCATGGATTATTGCTTTATCCCCAACAATAAATCTTTTACTAACGATTGTTATTGCAGCAACTGCTGCTTTTGCGTTCGAGATCTGATGATCGCCTTTTAATTCTAATTTACAATTTTGAGGCAATATAAATTTTGAGGAAAATAATATTGGTGATTTTTGCCCTTTCGCAATACGAATGATCGTTCTTACGCCGGTTCCTTTTATATCTCCAATAATGACTGGAACTGAGTATTTTATAATTCCAGCTTTCTCTGTTGCAATGGAAGTAATTGTTGTACCGAGCAGCTCTGTATGATCTTTTCCAATTGAAGTGATTATAGAAACAAGAGGACGAA
>JANXZD010000541.1 GCA_025355705.1 Bacteroidota bacterium
GAAGTTTCTTTTCAATTCCCGAAAAATTTCCCTCTTTGGAGAACGCTCGAGTATAAATTTCGTAGATAATTCCTTTTTTTACCCATTCTTCGGAAGGGCGAGCGATTTCGTGAGCGTATGAAGCCGGTTGTTGAGAAAATAGAGAAGCAGAAAGAACAGCGAGAGCAAAATATTTTTTCATATGATTTAATACCTTGATGGTTGAATACGGCTGAAAAGTAACGAAAGAAATTTCGCAATGCAACGAGAGACAATTGTAAATTATCTTTGGATGTATGGTATCACTTTCTCTCTTCACACTCTTATAGAATAATGGTATATTAAACTAAAGCAGATGTCAAACGTCCAATAAAGAAACTATCCAATAATTTATGATGAAATCTACACCACCACCCGCACTTTTTATTCTTTTCCTAAGCTCATTGGTCATTTCTTCATGTGGTTCAAAAAGTCAAGATGCTGTTCCCCGTTCATCAACCTCAACAAATGTCCTGACGGTCAGCGGCGTGGTAATACAACCGCAAGCATTGGACAACATTGTTCGTTCATCGGGAACAGTGCTTGCCTCGGAATCCGTTGATCTGGTTGCCGAAGCAGCCGGGCGGATCGAAAAAATAGCCTTTAAAGAAGGCGCGAACGTGACAAAGAATGCACTATTGGTGAAGATCAACGATGACGATCTTCAGGCGCAGCTGAAGAAGACACAACTCCAGATCCAGCTTGCATCGGAACAAGAAAAACGCCAGAAACAGTTGTTCGATATCAACGGCATCAGCAAGGAACAATACGATATTTCCGTCAATCAGGTCAACACATTAAAAGCCGACCGTGAAAACCTCATTGCCTCGATCCGAAAACGGGAGATCCGCGCGCCGTTCGAAGGGCGAATTGGATTGCGGTATGTCAGCGAAGGAAGCTACGTTTCATCGACCACTCGTATTGCATCCATCCAAAAGATCAGTTCATTAAAAGTAGATTTTTCCATTCCCGAAAAATATTCGGACGATGTGACTGTTGGCGATCTAGTGGAGTTTAGCAGCGATGAAGCAAAGCTTGAGTTCACCGGAAAACTATATGCCATTGAACCAAAGATCGATGCCACCACGCGCACCTTGCAATTACGAGCGCTCTGTGATAACAAAAATGAAAAAATATTCCCAGGCGCGTATGTTCAAATTGAATTACGGCTCAAAAAAATCCCCAATGCTCTGATGGTTCCATCACAGGCAATAATTCCCGTTTTAAAAGGTCAATCAATTCTTGTAAAACGTAACGGCATGGTAGTTTCACTTTCCGTACAGTCAGGAATTCGAACAGCGTCATTTGTTCAAATAGTAGACGGAATCTCTGCAGGCGATACCGTTCTCACAACCGGACTTATGCAGGCTCGTCCGGGAATGCCCGTTAATGTCATTGTAAAATAATTAGAATTATTCAAATACTAAGAATATGAGCTTAGCTTCCATAAGTATAAAACGTCCAGTATTGGCGATTGTGATGTCGCTGGTGATCATTCTTTTTGGAGTCATCAGTTTTCAATTTCTTGGTGTTCGTGAATATCCGGCGATCGATCCACCGATCATTTCTGTCCGCACAAGTTACGTCGGCGCGAATGCGGATGTTATTGAATCGCAGATCACGGAACCGTTGGAAAAAGCGATCAATGGGATTTCGGGTGTGCGCAATATTTCATCCAGCAGCAGCCAGGGAACAAGTAATATCACCGTTGAGTTCAATCTCGATGCCAACCTTGAAGCGGCGGCAAATGATGTGCGCGACAAAGTTTCGGGAGCGACGCGGTCCTTACCACAAGATATAGACTCTCCCCCCGTTGTTACGAAAAGCGATGCGAATTCCGATGCGATCATTTCCCTTACTATTCAAAGCGACACGAAAAATATTTTGGAACTGAGCGACTTTGCTGAAAATGTTGTCGCGCAAAATCTGCAAACTATTCCCGGCGTAAGCTCAACACAGATATGGGGTCAAAAGCGGTATTCGATGCGCATCTGGATGGATCCGGCAAAATTTGCAGCCTATGGATTGACTCCGCTTGATGTAAAAAATGCTCTTGGTAAAGAAAACGTTGAACTGCCTTCGGGAAAAATAGCGGGAAATCAAACCGAACTTATCGTCAATACAAAAGGGCGATTGAAAACAGTTGAGGATTTTAATAATCTCATCATCAAATCCGATGGCACAAACACTGTTCGCCTGAGCGATGTCGGTTACGCAAATCTTGGTCCCGAAAACGAAGAAACGGTCTTGAAACTTTCCGGTACGCCGATGGTTGGTGTTGCAATTATTCCACAACCGGGAAGCAATTATGTGGAAATTGCCGATGCATTCTACAAACGTATTGAACAGATCAAAAAAGATCTCCCGGCAGATTATAAACTTGATATCGCACTTGACAATACGCGATTCATCAAACAATCAATAGCCGAGGTACAAGAAACGATCTTCATTGCGATCCTGCTTGTTATTCTCATTATCTATCTTTTTTTCCGTGATTGGCTGATTGCGTTCCGTCCATTGATCGATATTCCTGTATCATTGATCGGAGCGTTCTTTATTATGTATTTGATGGGATATTCGATCAACGTCTTGACGCTGCTTGCAATTGTTCTTGCAACCGGTCTTGTTGTTGACGATGGTATTGTTGTTACAGAAAACATTTTCAAAAAGGTTGAGGGCGGACTTCCTCCTCTTGAAGCTGCTTTTGCCGGATCAAAAGAAATTTTCTTTGTAGTGATTTCCACATCTATTTCACTTGCCGCAGTATTTCTGCCGGTTATCTTTTTGCAAGGATTCGTCGGACGATTGTTCCGTGAGTTCGGTGTTGTTATTGCCGGTGCCGTATTGATCTCTGCGTTTGTTTCCCTTTCGCTTACCCCAATGCTCAACGCACGTCTTATCAGAAAAAAACAAAAGCACAGCAGATTTTACGAACTGTCAGAACCATACTTTGTGAAAATGAATCTGATGTATGAACGACTGTTAACTCGATTCATGAAACATCGGTGGATTGCTACGGCAATCATCGCTTTTTCGGTTGCATTTATTGCGCTCATTGGGACAATTCTGCAAACAGAGCTATCGCCGTTGGACGATCGGTCATTCCTTCGCATTTCGGCAACCGCTCCCGAAGGTGCATCGTTTGAATATACCGATGCTTTTATGGAAAAAATAACGACGTTCGTTAGTGATTCTATTCCAGAAAAAAAGATATTCTTTACTATTAC
>JANXZD010000548.1 GCA_025355705.1 Bacteroidota bacterium
CGTTTGTTCACAATTGGTTTCCCCCCTACGAATTGCCAAATGTAATTGTCAAAACTACCGAATTCCTTCTGCACTTCTAAAAAGGCTTTCGCGTTCGACACGACTGATTCGATCTTCAGCCGATTTCGGACGATCCCTTCATTCTTCATTAAGGATGAAATTTTCTTTGCGTTATACTTTACGATCTTTTTCGCATCAAAATTATCAAACGCTTTCCGATAGTTTTCTCGCTTGCGAAGGATCGTAATCCAGCTTAATCCCGCTTGCGCTCCTTCAAGAGTTAACATTTCAAATAATTTTCTGTCGTCGTGAACAGGAATGCCCCACTCTTTGTCATGATATAAATTATATAACGGATCGGTTCCTGACCAAGCACATCGATGTTTCATATTAGTATTATCCATAAAAATAGATTTTGACGTTTCATTGCAGTCTTTTGTGGTATCCATAAATAAAAAGGGACGCTTAGTGTGCGTCCCATAATGTTGTTTTCAGTAATTCATATTAACCAAGCACTCGTAAGTACTCCTCAAGTGCTATCACTCCCGAAACAAGTTTTTTCGCCGCATCGAAGCGAATAGATTCAAATCCTTTTTTTGTTGCAGCTTCCTTCAACTTTACAGGGGAAGCTTGGTGGAAGATCAAATCTTTCAATTCCTCATCAACAATCAAAATTTCATGGATCGCTGTTCTACCCAAATAACCGTCACCGCCGCAAACTTCACAACCGGCTCCTCGGTATAACATTATGGAATCTTCCAATTGATTAAGACCTGCAGCATTCAACATATGTTTCGTCGGTTTATAACTTTCTTTACAATGGGTGCATATTTTACGAACCAACTGTTGATAGATTATTCCGTTCAATGTTGGAGCAAGCCATGAAGGCGGTATACCAAAATTAGTCATTCTGGGAATACAAGACATTGCATCACCGGAAAGAATGGTAGTAACAACCATTATGCCTGTTAACGCCGCCTCAGCAGCAGCGTTTCCGGCTGCGGCATCGTGTATTTCTCCAAGAAAAATGAGATCTGGTTGTTGTTTCAACACAGCTCTCATTGACGTTGCATAATCAAGTTTCTGTTCAACATCGACTTGTACTTGACTTGCAAACTCTAAACGGTATTCAACAGGATTCTCAACGGTAATGATATTTTTTTGCGAATCTTTAAGTTCATTCATTAAACCATAGACCGTTGTTGTTTTACCGGCAGCCGAAGGACCTGCAATAACGAGAAGCCCGCTAGGGCGACTAAGAAGATACCGCACAAGAGACAAATTCTCTGCTGAAAAACCGATCTCATTGATATCAACAGCACGATTATTTTTTTTCAGGATGCGAATCGAAAATCGCTCTCCTTCAACGGTCGGTAGAGTGTTCACGCGCATATCAAATTGAAACTTACCATATTTGGTAGAATATCGACCGTCCTGAGCTTTCTTTTTTTCGAACATGTTAAGACTGCCTCGGGAACGCATAACATTACATAACGATTCAGTCAATTCTTTTGGTAATGAGAAAGAATGTTCAAGAACACTGTCAATATTATACCGTATTCGAAATTCATGTTCCATGGGCTCAAAATAGATATCAGTCGCTCCACTCTTGACCGCAGTGATGATAATTTCATCGACCAGCACATCCGCATTAGGTAATTTTCCAGAATTTAGCAACTCGTTCACTTTTTCTTTGCTCCGCTTACGCGTATCAATTGCATCCAATTGGAACTTAGACTGTATTTGCTGATACTCATCTACTTCCTCAATGTGCACCTTTCTTGTAATGGAATCGAATGCAGAGCGTCTTACGGCAACCGGAACAACGAATACCTTTGCATCACGCCGCATCTCATCCAAAATATCTTTGTACGGTGGGTTAACAAAAGCAACGGTCAATTCAACCCCGCTGCGAATAATAGGAAGTGCTTGATATTTTTTAAGGAATTCTTCTTTTAAGGAAGGATTGTTTAAGGTGATAATGGAAGTGGAGAGGTTGACATATGGAATTTTAAATTCCTCGGATATCGCCGTAGCGACAATCTCATCATTTACGCCAATAGCATCGATCAATATTTCAGCGCATTGTTTTGCATTTGCCTCTCCTGTCATCCGATTGAATTTGTCAAACTTCACCTTATCGATATAGCCTTTGGAAAAAAGGAATTTTGATATACGGATATCTTCATCTCTAATCATAATGATCACTCAAATAGTTTATCAATATCAACTTGCGATACAACATTGCCATTTTCATCTTGTTGATTTTGCATTTGATTAACTTCAACGATACGCATTAATTCTTGTTCAGTAAAATTCGAAGAAGTATTTGCGTTTAATTCGAATCGTTGTACGCGCGAAATTGTACTCGATTTCATCAACTGCTTGCCGCAGGAACCACAGAACGAGTCCATAAGGGAATTGAAAAACCCGCATTTACAGCGAATCACGGTTAATTTGTTTCCACAACTGATACACTCCGGAGTTGTTCGTGGATTATCATTCCCACACGAAGAACAGATCATATCGCACTCCCCTCTAAATTCAATAATTTTTGCATGATCTCAACGATCTTGGACGGCATATATGGTTTCACAAGATAATAGCTGGCTCCTCTTCCCTTCGCTTCATGTACTGCTTCAATACTTGATACTGCAGAAACAATAACAACAATGGCATCGGATTTTACTGCACGTATTTCTTTAAGAACTTCCATACCGGTGAGTTTTGGCAACATATTATCTAGAAAGGTAATGGTTGGCTTATCAGTATTAAATCGTGCCAGACCTTCTGCACCATCCGCTGCATAATGCACTTTCTTGATCCCCATTTTTTTTAGCGTCATAGCAAACAGTGTTCGGATATGATCGGAATCATCCACTACTAACACTGAAACATCTTCGATTTTCATAAAATAATTTTTTTCAGTTACAATGTTGAGCGGGTAACTCGCTGAATCTCTTCCAGTGTCGTCAAACCTGCTATGACTTTTTTCAATCCGTCAAAACGAAGATCACGGAAACCGCTTTTAATAGCTGCTTCACGGATCTTTGTTGTTGTCTCGTTTTGATAGATCAAGTTTTGTATCTCTTCGTTCACAATAAATACTTCATGGATAGCAAGCCTGCCGCTATAACCCTGAAAATTACATTTTTTACATCCTGTACCGCGATAGAACGGCGCTCTTCCTGAAAGACTGCTCAGTCCGGCACGATAGAAGACTTCTTCCGTCGGCTGATATTCATCTTTACAAAATTCACAGATCTTACGCACCAATCGTTGTGCAACAACTCCAATCAACGCCGGAGCAAGCCAATACGATGGAACTCCCATATTGATCAATCGGGGAATTGCACCAACGGCATCGTTCGTATGAAGCGTGCTCAATACCAAATGTCCTGTCAATGCGGCTTCGGTTGCAGTGATTCCTGTTTCGGAATCCCGAATTTCTCCCACCAACGCCACATCAGGGTCCTGTCGTAAAATAGCCCTCAATGCATTTGCAAAAGTTAGATCACGATCTGGATCAACATTTACCTGATTGACTGTATCAACAAGATATTCGACAGGATTCTCTACGGTAACGATATTCTTTTCAACAGATTTGATATGATTGACCGCAGCATACAATGTCGTACTTTTTCCGCTTCCAGTCGGGCCGGTCACAAGCAACAGTCCATTCGGCTGATTCAGTAAATGCTCGATCATTGCCAGATTGTGAGAAGCAAGTCCGAGATCGTTGATCTTTTTGTTGATGGAACTCTTATTGAGAATACGAAGTACGATCTTTTCGCCGTTCACAGTTGGAAGCGAATTGACACGAAGATCAAATGAGCGTGTCTCAAGCGTCAAAGAGATACGACCATCTTGAGGTTTCTTTTTCTCAAAGATATCCATATCAGCTTTTGTCTTGATCACAGCAGCCATACCTTCTGCTATTTTTTGCGGAAACGAAGCAACACGCTGCAATACGCCATCTAATCGAAAACGCAATCGCAATTCTTCCTCAAAGGGCTCAACGTGAATATCACTTGCCCCAATCTTGATCGCACGCAAAAATATTTCATCCACGAGTTCGATCATCGGCGGAAACTCACCGATCTTCTCCAATCGCTCTACCTCTTTTTCTCCTGTACGTACAACATCAAATTTTTGGATATCGATAGCACTTGCGATCCGTTTTAATTCGTCAAATCCACCCTGCTGGATTTTCAACGTCTCATCAAAATCGTTGACTGCTGAGATGACAGGAATGATCTTCGTTTTCGTCAGTTTTGCAAGTTCATCAAGTACATTTTTGTACGGAGGATCGACGAATGCTACTGTCAATTCATTCCCAAACAAGAACATCGGAATGACACGATGTTTACGGATGAAGCTGATTGAAAGAATCTCACGCGGTGCAGAGCTTGTTTCGGCATACAACTTCATGACCGGAAGAGTGAATGTTTTGCCAAGATGCTGAACAAGTTCATCAGGAGAAAAGAATTTGAATTGAATAAGTGCTTTGGAAAAACCTTCGTTTATTCCATAATTGGTGGCAGTATCAACGAATTGTTTCCAACGGTCTTCCGTAAGGATGTTATTGGTGATACAGT
Source organism: Bacteroidota bacterium (assembly GCA_025355705.1). Classification (GTDB taxonomy): domain Bacteria; phylum Bacteroidota; class Ignavibacteria; order UBA10030; family UBA8401; genus UBA8401. Next base: position 4,599 of record JANXZD010000548.1, read on the forward strand.
AGTCTCGAAATTGAAGGTCTTCGCGGTTGAACATAGGTTATTCGAAAAGTTTATCAAGCTCAGCTTGGGTAAGCGTTTGAATTTCTTTTTTAGCAACAAGACGTTCACCTTCTTCCAGCAATTCACTAATATCCGTTTCGCTGTATTGAGGTATGTTGATGATGCGCAACTGTTTTCCTTCTTTGATCATCGCGGCAATCACCATTGGTATCGGCATCCCACATTTTCCGCATCGCCGGTAAACTAACGGGTTGCCATGATTGCACGAAGAACATTTCCAGCCCATTTCAGTTCCGCAATCGACACAAAGAAATGGGGGATCGAAATATTTTTTATTACATGTCGGGCAGGCGTAATTGGGAACCATTATGCTTCAATGAGATTATATTTTTTCAATACATCATAAATCTTTTCAGCTTCGTACGGTTTTAGAATATATCCATTTGCTCCCGCTGCTTTTGCGGCTTGAACATCTTCTGTTGCGGAAATGGAAGTGAGCATAATTCCAATGAAGTTCGGGTTCATTTTTTTCATTTCCATCAATGCTTCGACTCCGGTTTTTTTCGGCATGATATAGTCCAAAAATACTATGTCGGGTTGAACAAGAGCAAATTTTGCAACCGCGTCTTCCCCATTATCCGAAGTTTCAACCAACAAACCTTTTTTTCGAAGAATAGCATTTAACAAAGTTCTATTATAGGCGGAATCATCAACAATTAATGCTTTTTTCATGAGAATATTGTCATAATGTGTAGTTGATAGTATGAATAAATGGAATATGAAGCAAGATTGATTCAATCGGTATTTTTTGAGTTGAAAACAACACTATAAACGGTGGGATTTATCTGCTAAGGAGTGATATTATACTTCTTCAGTAACATCTGAATCTTTACAAATTCAATCGGTTTAGGGATGAATTCTTCGGCAGATGAGAATTCAAATATTTTCTTTACTTCAGCCGGATCTGAAAATGACGACATCAAAAAACCAAGGAAGTCTTTATTATGATCTTTCATTTCCCGCAAAGCGTCAGCCCCGTTTTTATTAGGCATAATATGATCGATAAAAACAACATCGGGCTGTAATTGAAGGAATTTATGGATCGCTTCATCACCGTCTTCAGCATAGTCTACTGAAAGATTCAATCTGGTAAGAATCGCTCCAAGAATCATTCTGTTTGCTTCAGCATCGTCAACAACTAGGACTTTTTTCATTGTAACACTTAATGATCAATGGTATATTTTCTATACTTATTTTTTTGACTGTCTTGTTTTACAATAAGTTCTACAAGACATTTTTCACATAAACAACGCTCACCATATTCCGTCAAATTGAGACTCGGATGAGCAAAACACCAACAAGAATTTTTTCCAGCAGAGATTCCGCATTCAAATATCATGTTACAATTGGGACAAATTGAAGTTGAATGTTCTTTCTTCTTCATCGTATGTATGGCTATATCATTTGAATCTTTGGTGCATCAAGAACAATTTCGCGATCAAATATCCAGCTAAACTTTGGCGAACCGGTGATCGTTAATCGATCAGCAACTTTTTCATAACGTTGAGAAAGTGTGCTCAAATAATCTTGGGCCTTTGCAGAAGCATCGGACAATCCACTCAAGGTTTCAATTTTCCATTCTGCAACTAACGCAGAGATAATACCTGCATAATCTTTTGCAGTGTATACTCCTATTCGTTGTGCAACATTCGAAAATTTTGAAAAAAGGTCAACATCATTTCCATCGCTCATTAAACTGGCAGGCATAGTCACTTTATTTTTCATCATCTTTGCAAAAGCAATTACGGCGTTTGACGGATCGACTTCAAAGATCTTCGACATGAAAAGTTTATATGCTTTTTCATGACGAGCTTCATCACCGGCGATCAATCCGCAGATCTTGTGAAGGTGTTCATCGCCACACCGTTTGGCAAGAATGCCGACGTTTCGATGCGATATTTTTGTGGCACGTTCCTGGAATGATGTATAAATAAATCCAAGATAAGGATCATTACCGGAATTTGTATTGAATCCATTCGTGATGAGATGGTGCACAGTCGTTTCTACCGAACGCATGTCCACCCGGCCGGTAAGATACAAATATTTATTCAACAGATCGCCGTGACGATTCTCTTCCGCCGTCCATCCTCTGCTCCACTTTGCCCATGGCGACGGACTGTCTCCGGTAGGATCCTTTATTCCATCAAATCGGTTAAGCCAAGTCTGATAACTTGGCAATGCTTCTTCAGTCACCATATCTCCCACAAGAACAACCAATACTTCGTCCGTCAATTCTTTTGCACGACGGCGAAATTCCGTTATCTGCTCCCGCCAATTTTCAGCACGCATATCAGGAAGAAGATCGTTCGGCTGCCAGCTTTCTGCAATCGGCTTCAACAATGTTGGAAGATTCTCTTCAACAAATCCTTCGATACTTTTCACAACTTCAAATTGCTTTGAAGTAACGTCTATTTGGTTGTTTATCATCACATTTCCTCTTGTTGGTCTTAATTAAGATACAAAAATCTTGAATTAGAGCAAGTCGCTAATGGTAGAGAAAAAGAAAACTGCCGACATACTATCTTCGGCAGTTTCTGAAAATCTATTGGCCTATTGTCGATAGTTACTTGAGTAACCCTAAAATAGTGCTGTTTAGTTCATTCGCTTTTTCCATCTGTACCATATGGCCCGCTTCAGGAATAAATGTCATCGTTACATTTGGTATTGCCTCTTGTGCAATTTTTGCAACTTCCCGTGAGGAGCCTCCATGTAAGATTGGATTGGGAATCAGACCATCATTCTCTCCAAAAATAATGTGGGTTGGAACAGAAATATCTTTCAATCGTTTTGTTGTCGGTTCATCAAGCATTCCGTGAACAGAACGGATCACCGCATAACAAAAATCTTCAAAATCTTTTGCCTTTGCCATTCGTGTTCGTTCTTCAACCATCCATTCAAATTTGTCATTATATGAATAAAAATTCATTGCCAGATTCGCCCGGATTCTATCTTCGGGAGTTTTCTTCACAAAATCGATTGTCATCACACTTTTTAACCAATCACCATCACCTCGCGAAAACGGTTCAACACCTGCCGGTGCAACAAGAATAAGTTTTTTCAATTGATCTTTATGCCGGAATGAAAAATGGATTCCAATTTGTCCACCCATGGAGTGACCAACATAAACAACTTTAGGAATATTTAATTGATTCAACAATCCGCTGACGATATCCGCATAGAACGACATTGTGTAGGGATAAACGCCTTTATCAGATTTTCCATAACCGGGAAGATCAATAGCTATTACACGATACTGTTTTGATAATTCAACAATATTGTATCGCCAAAATCCTCCGTTGCTTGCAAGACCATGAACAAGAGCGATCGTTTGCTCACCTTTTCCTTCATCAATATAACTGATGTTGATACCGTTCACTTTTATAAAATTGGATTTGAATCCGTAATCAAAATCCGAAAATTCTAATGCCGGTGCATCTTTATACACAAAACCTCCGGAACATCCAACCAAGAAAAGAGTGACTAAAAAAATTAATGACTGTTTCATACCCGCTCCTTTCTTAGAACATTAACCACATCATATTGAGGAATACCACCCATGGATCATGTGATGGACGTTTAAAATTATACGTTACATCTGGGCTATCATAAAAATCTCCCATCTTCATGTAACCTGCGCTAAATCCAAATGTTAAAAAAACTTTGTACGTATATTGAGCTTCAAAATTAAGTTCTGATCCGACAATATTACCTCCGCCATTCGGCGCAATATTTGAAATTGCAAGTGCCGAGCCAAGCTTCACCATAAGTTTATTTGGAAAAACATCACTTGATGCACTTAAGAATAAACCGGTAACTCCATAACCCATATTTCCAATATCCTGTACGGCTGAATAATATCTGTTGACAACCTTCGGATCGGGGAACAGAATCAATGCGCGATGATTGCCGTAAATTGCAGTCGGTGAGCCATAAATATTTCCGGTTAATACACTATTCACAGATTTATTTGCTGCTCCGTCTTTATCCCCGGTAGTATATAACGCTTCAAAGCTGATCCGATCATTTACCGTTTGCCCATATTTGTAATTCATTGAACCGTTCAATGCAACTCCAAAAATATTTGCATAATTTTTTGTTGCTGCTGTGCCGACAGTATCTATTGTTCCTAGATTTGTCATAACAAACGCATCACACCATAAACGCCCTAATGAAAAATCTCGATTGTATGCGGTGTGTCCGCCAATCCAAGCGATATTCGCCTCATATTTTGAAGTTGGGATATTTAATCGAAAACGATTTGTTGCACCGTTATATTCGGCAAGCGAACTATTCAGACCTTGTCCCAACACAGAAATTCCACCGCTGCTTTTTCCGCGATCCCACACAAACCAGGCATCAGCTCCGACTTCCAATTTTGGCGTAATTCGAGATTCAACATCAAACATCCACAATGCAACATCATCGTTTTCGCTGATTATATTTTCATACAATTGGTAATACCCCGCACGGAATTGTGTCTCTTTATTCAGATATGCATATAAACTTATTCCAACCCCTTGAGTTCCAAAATATGAAAGTTTATACGCACTGGTCTGCGCGGTACTTAACGCAGAAATATTTGGGTCACGAACATTATCAAATACACGTTGAAGACCAACCACAACATTCCACGCCGCATCGGTTGGATGAATATCAACATTTGCGAGTAATGTCTGCAAATTCACTTGCCCGCCGTTAAATCCTCCCCCCTTGTTTCCACCGACACCATACGCAGCATCTCCCCACGTCATATCAATTTTGAACAAACTTCGAAATGTTGCTACACCGTCTAAAATTGATGGAGAATAAATGAACATTGGGACAAAACGTTGTTCAACATAGGATGCCGGTTTCCCTGTATTTGTTGTATTAGGTCCAAACAATCGTCCGATAATTTGTCCTTGCAATAGTTCATTCGTCGGTGAAATATCTGAAAGAGTTGCACGGGTAAACCAGTATCCGATAAATCGTAACTCCGGAGCTTTTGGATCAGGAATTCGTTTTGAACGATCAAAGAATGATACTGTGTCTTGTGAAATCATGCTTTGTGCGAACAATAGCGAGATACATACTATAAGAATGGTTCTTGTAGTTTTCATAGCTACTTCCTTTAAGGAAAAAAACCTGCGGAGAATAACAACTCCGCAGGACTGCATTTACAATTATTGCTTTACATATTTTTGGATATAGATTGGATACTTTGTTGTTCCAACTGATGTGCTACCAAAACCGCCTGTTGGTGTCGGGGGATTTACACCTAAAGTCGGAGTTGTTTGAATAACTTCATATGTTAAATTAGTTCCATTGATTGCAAATATTCCTGTTGCGGTTACGACAGAAGGAGTTGCCTGATTTGCAACAATATTGTTTATCAACGCATTTTTTGTCAATGACGAAGAGACTGTGTCTTTTGATGTAGATTCGGTTGTGGTGTATGTTCCGGTAAATGTTGTTGTAACATTTGCGCTATCAATTTGGACAACAGTGTAGGATTTGTTGCTGTTGAACGTTGCAGTAATTTTTTTAACTTTGAATGGTGCGCTGCGAAGTCCCAACGGAACATTCAAACCATCAGAAACCCATGTTGCAACGATCGGATCTGTGGCTGTTGGTGTAACAACTGCATCATCCTCTTTTTTACATCCGATAGCGATGAACAGTGCAATTGTTGCAAGTAACAGAAGTTGTTTTTTCATAAATCCTCCTTAAGGAATTTATTGTGGTTGAGTAATGTGAATTATGGTGATTGGTGAAGTTCTTTTAAAGCCCGTTTTAAAATTTTACCGCTGTATCCTTTTGGTAATTCTTGTATGAACTCAAAATATTTTGGCATTTTAAACTTTGCTAATTTACCAGAACAAAATTCCTTCATCTCTTCCGGTGTTGCAGAGAAGTTTTGTTTTAAGACAATGAATGCTTTCCCAACTTCTCCCCATTGTGCATCTGGAACACCGATGACAGCAACTTCTGCTATTTTAGGATTAGAATAGAGGAAATGTTCAATTTCCGCCGGATAAACATTTTCCGCACCACTGATGAACATATCTTTCTTTCGATCCGCCACATAAAAATATCCTCCTTCATCTTTTCGCACAATATCACCGGTATGAAACCATCCATCCTGAATCGCCTCGAAAGTTGCTTTTGCATTATTCCAATACCCAGGAGTCACGACAGGAGATTTCATCAATAGTTCTCCTGGCTGATTTACTCCGACTTCGTTTCCGGAATCATCCACAATTTTTGTTTCAATATAAAAATTCGGAAAACCGATCGAACCTTTTTTCCGTATCGCATCTACTTCAGGAAGTGAAAAACAATTCGGTCCGACTTCAGTCAATCCAAATCCTTGTCGGATTGGGACACCTTTCTTCTGCCAAAATTCTATCTGCGGAATTGGCATCGGTTCTCCTCCGACAATTGCGAATCGTACAGATTCAAATGTTGTCGTTGAAAATGCTTTCGTTTCCGACATCATTTTCATCATCGTTGGAACACCGAATAAAACAGTTACTTTTTCCGTATCGCATAATTCAACAATCCGTTCTGCGTTGAACGAATTAAGGAAAATGATTTTTGCACCGTGATGAATGAACGGTGTCGTTAACACGTGCCACCCGCCGGTATGAAAGAACGGTGCAAATGTTAACGTGATATCGCTACTAGTAATATTTAACCGGAGTTCGGTATTGATAGAATTCCAAAAAACCATCTCGTTGGTGACCAACGCACCTTTTGGCTTTCCGGTTGTGCCGGATGTATACAGAATCATACACGGATCAGTGAAAGCCGGGGAATACTCAATTCTCTCATCGGATATTGTTTCGTTGCTGATGATTGATGAAAGACTCTCAGTTTTTTCAGATCGGATGGGAAGTTGATGAAGCGGAAGAATCGTTTCTGATATTTGGATTAAAATAGAACGATAATCTTCTTGATAGACTAATAATTTTGCTGAACAATCCTCTAAAATATATTCAATTTCCCGGGCAGCTAATCGATAATTTACCGGGACAAGAATCAAACCAATCTGTTGTGCCGCAAAATAGAGAAATAGATATTCAATCGTATTCATCGACAATACTGCAATACGGTCCCCGGGTTGTACATCAAAATTATTTTGCAATGTTCGAGAAATGCGGTTTGTAATTGCATACACTTCAGAATACGAATAGGACTTCCCGCTTGAATCATCTACAACGGCAATCTTTGCAGGAGAATACTGCGCCCAACGTTCAAGCCACTGCGTTCGTATTGAATTATTATGAATGTTATTCGTATCGTTCATCAAAAATAATAAATTTTTTATTTTATGCTTTATCAATAAAATTGATCTCTTGTCCGTACGTCTCTTTCAATGAATAAAGCGAAACAAAAGCAATCGTAAAGACAATTCCACCAATGAGTAATGCTCCGTTTATAAGTCCAATGTCATGACGGATCACATTCAGCCACAAAGACATTGGTACCACCATTGATCGAACAAAATTTGGTACCGATGTCGCCACGGTTGCCCGAATATTTGTCCCAAAATTCTCCGCAGCCATCGTCAAAAATACTGTCCAGTATCCTTGACCAAGGCCGACAACAAGAATCACCATCATAAAGACATCTGAACTGGCATTTTTCATGTTCAATGCAA
>JANXZD010000027.1 GCA_025355705.1 Bacteroidota bacterium
CTAATAATGAATCAGGAACAGAACTTTGCCACGGAGATGAACCAAAGTGCGTATCGGTTTGCAGGGCATTTAATTTAATTTCGTAGAATGTTTTGGAGCTCAACGCTTGAGTGAAACGCGCTCCGAGTTGTGTGTTTTCATTTTTTTGGTATTGAATATCAAGAATTCTATCCCACAACCATCCATAGTATCCAAGACCGCTTGAACCGGGAAATTCATTTGAATAATTCTGTAAATAGCCGCCGCTCAAACGAAGAGTCATACTATTTCCGAGATCGGCAGCAACATTTCCCATCACTTGTTTTTGAATATCGGGTTGCTCTGTAGGAAAGATGGGGTTCGTGATGTTTGATCTGACAGCGATGAACATTCGCATATTATCATTGATCGGTCCCCCTGTTCCACCTTCAAGCGAATAGTCAATATCTTTTCCATAGTTAAGAAATATATCTCTCTTCATTTGCAATCGCCAAAGTGCCATTGCAACTTGAACTCCGACTATAGTATCATTGGCATACCGACTACTGCCGCTTAAGGATGTAAAATATGACAATCCCCCGCCGCTTGTTGGATCCCCATTTTTCCAGATATTAGGATCCAACAATTTTGCAAGATACGGATTTGCATTCGGATCAAAGACGCTCGGTCCAAAATGTTTTCGCCCTGGCATTCGCATTCGTGATTCAAATGTTGAATGCCATTTATCTGATTTTCCTTCCTTCATAGAAATATTTATAACGCCGGATTGTGCATTGCCATACTGTGCTCCAAATCCGCTCGTAATTACTTCAACTTCTTCAACTGCAGACATGATCGGAACAAAAGCACTTGATGCATTCAATGGATTCATAATTCCCATCCCCTGCAAGGTATATAATTCTTCTCCGCTTCTTCCTCCGCGAAAATGTCCGTCGGTAACATCTGCTGCGAGTCCAATAACATCAGAAATATCTCTCATCCCTGCAATTTGCTGTACATCTTCCGGACGGATAATGGTGCTGGTGGAAGTTTTTTCTTTCTCGATTTGAGGCCTTTCCGCTTGCACTATCACTGCCTCTTGTTCAAGAAATGTCGCCTTTAGTTTAAAATCGGCTGTTGTTGTTCTTCCTGAGTTTACAATAAGACCAATTTCTTTTCTCTTTTGATATCCTAGCATAGATATCTGAAGATCATACTTTCCCGGAGGGATATTCAAAATGAAATAATTCCCTTCAAGATCAGCTGATGCCCCTATGTTTGTTCCAACAACAGTAATATTACAGCCTATAAGCGGTTCGCGCGTATCAATATCAATCACTGTACCGGATATTTTTCCGCTATTTTGAGCAATTCCAATTTCAATACAAAAAAGAAGAACAAAGAATATTTTCATAAATAATTTCATCACTTTTATTTTTAATGAACTTTTATTTCTCATTATTTCTCCATAACTACATCTGACAACGATCTGTTATTCAATAATTGTTTTTCCGTTAATTTCTACGTTAACCAGGTTCAAATTTTTAGTGTGTTCGATAACGTTCGAATAAGCCATATTATCAAACCTACAGTTTTCTATCCGCATATTAGTGATCGGCGACCGTTCATACCCTTTAAGGAATAATCCGTATTTTCCTTTTTTTGCCGTGACATCGCTGATCACGATGTTTTTCATCACAGGAGTAAATGAACCCGCATCTCCCTCTTCATAATTAAAATCGACAAGCACCACCGCTTCGGCAACTTCACCGACAGTAATTCGACGGGCAAAAAAATTCTCAATCACTCCTCCTCGCACAGAATTTGTCTTGAAACGCAAAGCACGATCCAGGTTCGGACTGTCCATAACGCAATCTTCCACAAAAACATTACGGACGCTACCGGAGATCTCGCTTCCAAGCACAACTCCGCCATGACCATCTTTCATTTCACAATGCTGTATGACAATATTCTCCGAAGGAACATTCACTCGCCGTCCATCGGCATTTCTTCCGGATTTGATGGCGATACAATCATCTCCGGTATCGAATTTGCATCCTCGAATAAGAATATCTTTTGACGATTCAGGATCACATCCGTCATTATTTGGTCCGTGACCGACCACGGTAACATTTTCAATCGTAATATTTTCACTCAAGGTAGGATGGATGAACCACATCGGCGAGTTCTTAAATGTTACTCCTGAAATGAGAATATTTTTGCACATGTATGGTTCAATAAAATTTGGACGTAAAAATGATCCTTCACCGAATATCCGCTGATTGACTGGAATTCCTTTGTCCGCCATATCCAATAACCGCACACGTGCATTTTTTTGATTCGGCATTCCAGAACTCCATCCTGCATCTTTATTTCCTTTCCACGACCACCAATTGTCATTACTTCCTTGTCCGTCAAGAATTCCTTCGCCAGTCACAGCAATATTCTCTTGTCCATATGCATAGATCAAAGGAGAATAATTCATCAACTCAACACCTTCCCATCGAGTATATACCAATGGAAGATATTTTTTCGGATCGGTTGAGAATACGATCACAGCATTCTTCAACAAATGAAGATTCACATTACTCTTAAGATGAATTGCCCCCGTAAGATATTTTCCCTGCGGAACAACTACTTTTCCACCGCCAGCTTCATTACATGCGACAATTGCCTTTGCAAAAGCATCAGTACAATCAGTCAGACCGTCACTTTTTGCACCATATGTTATAATAGAAAATTCTTTTTCGGGAAATACAGGCGCGACAATTCTTTGTATTATTCCTTCAGCTGATTTCCAATTAATTTCTTGAGAATATACTGAACGAGTGTTCCCAACAATGAGTATCAACGATACAGTAACATATAACAGATCAATGATTTTGTTTTTCATAATAGCAGAAACGTTTTAATAGCTTTATTTTGAGCACAATTGAAATCTTACAGATTCGCTGTATTGTCTTCTACATTTTAAATAGTCTAATATTTATTTAAAAAGGAAAGGATCTTGATGGTTAAAAAAATACTAACTTATGATTGGTGATGGTATTGTTAACAACTCTTCAAACAGTATTCAGAAGCAGGACACATTGGGTCATCGGGTGGTATTACTCCACCCGATGACAATATCACTATTTCAACAACATCATCTTTTTCGTCTCAACAAAATTTCCTGCGCGCAATGTATAGAAATATATTCCGCTGGAAAGTTTCGAAGCATCAAACGATGTTTCATAACTTGCGGCTGCCTGCAATTGATTCACAAGCGAAGCAACTTCCTGACCGATAAGATTATACACTTTCAATGAGACCATACCATCAACTGGAATTTGGTATTTAATTGTTGTGCTCGGGTTGAAAGGATTAGGATAGTTTTGGTCGAGTGAAAAAACATTTGGTGTTTGACCATCTACTTTAACACTCGTCAACGGTGTGCCCCAACGAGGATCACCAACTGTTTTACCATCGGTTGTGACCAATGAAGCTACTGTTGACGCAGAACCGGAAATTCTACAATTTAAGGAATCAAAATAATATTCAATCTTCTTTCTATTGTAGTCAAATTTCCAATTCCCGGGCGCAATTTTTGTAAAGTTTGCATCACCACTATTTTTCTCTTTACCATCACCGCCGTCGGCTCTTGGTCTGTAGATCCATCGTATCAAAGCTGTCATGAGAGCAGGAGCTTTTGCAACCTTCACAGAAACCTTTTTGAACGTCGTCGTTGTATCTTTTCCTAATGCTGCCAATTTTTTGTTGATACCCCATGTTAAAGCGGGACCTTCATTTTTATAAAATGGTGCATTCGGTTGAGTCAAATTAAACATCGCAAGACCAGAATCGGAAACTGTATAATAATTGTTGGAAATATCCCAATTAGCTGCAGAATTTGGGTTTGCCAATATCCATGCCATTCTTGGTTTCCCATTTGTAGGATCATTTTCACCCGGATCTCCAAATTCTCCCTGACGAAGATAAGCTGTATCAGCACCTAAAGCAAAATGGTCAACGAGGAGATTATTCTTTATTTGTAATTTGCCACCACCCGTTGAATCAACTCGTCCAAGCGATAAGAATCCATGATATGACAACGAATTAACAACTGTGTTATGATTAAAGAATAGATTTTTGATAGGACCTTTTGTTGCTTGATAGTGTCTTATGATACGATCTTGTGAATTAACAAACGTATTATTTTGAACATCACAAGTATCAACGTCTTGGTCCCGTAAATCAATTGCTTTACCAGCACCAAAATTTGAATTACCAACAAATCCCATATCAGCTAAAATTGAATTTGTCAATCGTACTGTTGTGGGTTTTCCATCTGTGCGAATAAGGTTACCATTCACCGATTTCAAAATACAACTGTCGATATAAACACTTGCTCCGGTTCCAGATGTGTTTACCAAGATAAGTGCACCCTGTTGTCTATCAAGATTCGAATCGACAGGCTCATAATATCCCGATATTAATATGCGTTTCAAAGAGATCGATCCGCCGGCGAGGGTCGCAAAATTTGGCGGTGGATTTCCCGATGCTGTTGGAAACAAAAATACCGTTGGATAATATTGCCCTGCAGTTACACCATATTCCGCACGGAAATTTAATTTGGATCCGGCAACTGGTGCTAAATTTGCATTGAGAAGATAAACACCGTTGTTCTTTAAAACGTACACGCGAGTGCCTGCTTTAAATGCTGCGCTTGAGGTATCTTGATAAACCAATGTATTAAGATACTGATTTCCTGAAGTAGCATAATCTTGTAATACAAGATCCTGACTAAACACATAAAGCGGTAACATCAAGAACAGCAGAAGAAAAAAACCGTATCGCTGTTTATTCATATATCCTCCTTGCGATTTGTGAAAAATATTAATTAAAGTTATTTAGGTGAATCAATTATGTTACAAAGAAACTCTTACACCAAGATCGACAGTAGTACCGTATAGTTCAGCTCTTCGAGCAATTTGCCATGGTTTTTTTTGGTTTCGGAATGAACTGGTCTCTTCTCTGTTAGTCAAATTATTAATATTTAGGAAAAGCGAGATGTTTTCGGTAATCACTTGTTTCAACGCAAGATCTAACTTAGTGAACTGATCAACTATCACGTCTGATTGACCGTCTTCAGAATATTGTTCAACATATTCGTCTTGATAAAACATAGATAACCTTCCGGAAAATCCTCCGATATCATAACCGATTGAAGCATTACCATAAAGATTCGGTTGTCCCTCCGATTCTCGTTTAACTTCAGAAACAACATGATATGGTGTCTGAGTAACAATCCATTTATTCCTCACCAACGCAGAATCTGTTTTATAGAGTGTTTGGTTTCCGAGAATATATGTTTCAGAACGAGTAATCGATACGTTATAGGAAACTGTAATATTACTCCAATACCCTGGAAGGAACGAGCAATTTGTCTGTTGTTCAAATTCTAATCCCCATGCATACGATGAACGAGAGGAATTATATGGCAGGGTCAAATTTGAACTTGGATTTCGCAAGATCAAACTCCTAAATGGTTCTGAATGCAGCCAATCCATTCCTACCTTATCGAATAATTCTTCTAAATACGGTTTATCAATCTGAACTCCATCCATTGCATGAAAGAGATTATCAAGTTTTTTATAAAATGCCGAAAGTGAAACTAATCCAATTGTATTGCTATAGAACTGTGTATTGATTTCATAATTCCAAGCTTTTGTATCTTTCAAACCCGGGTTGCCAACTGTAACACTGGAGTTTGAATTTTGCACAAAGAAATTCGGCATACGCCAGTTAAAGTCTGGACGTGCTAAGGCTTCATATGCTGCCAGGCGAAACGTAAGATATTCGGTAGGCCTCAGTGTCAGCAAAGCATTTGGCAACCAGATCGTTTCGGTATATGTTGCAGTTGAATCTTGAATTGGATTGGTAAAACCATATCGAATACCAATATTAGATATTGAACCGGTTGTGAACGATGCGGTATAATCATTGGTTTCTTGTTCTACTCTTGCTCCAAGGATAAGGGTGACATCTTGTCCGAAATTAAGCGTATTCATAAGATATGCTGCAGAGACTTTTTCAATAACATTATAATTTGAAAGCCGTGCTTGTGCATTTGGAAGATATTCGATCTCACCGTTAATTGAAGCAGTTTTTGTGAGATCATACCAGAGTTTCATCGCATCAACGTTGATTAGCGGAGTCATTCGATAAAGTCCTAAAAGATCACGTGAGGATGCCGGGTAATCAATAAAGTCTGACAACGAGGGCGCTCCAAATTTGGATGCAGTTGAATAGTAATTTGAAAACCGTGAACTCTTAATTCTATTTGTATCAATACCACTGGTAGCGAGAGAATGGAGGTAACTGTTGTCATCCAATTCTTCTTGTGCCATCCACCGCGACTTACTCTTATACTTTCCGCCAAATTTAATTTCCCCGGATACAACATCTATTACAGAATATCGTTTAAGAACATTCAAAAAGATTGTTCTTTCTTTATCAAAATTTTCTTGCATATAGTAAATAGCGGTCGAACACGCAGCAGCAGAAAAATCATTTCGTGCAAACGGTATAATATTTATTTCCGGATGATCGTGTGATGAAATAATTCCGCCCGCAGCTCCATTGTTTTCAGTAAACTTAAGAGCATAATCATACGGGTTTTTAGTTCGTGATTCCGCATACGATG
>JANXZD010000116.1 GCA_025355705.1 Bacteroidota bacterium
GACCTCCTGCTTGTAAGGCAGGCGCTCTAAACCAGCTGAGCTAAACGCCCCTGAAGTGCTCCAATATAGAAAATTTTCCAAAAAAAACAAAGAGAAATGACTGATTCGATATTCTAGTGCATAGGATATTGAATAATAAACTGGTCCACAGCATCTCGCCAATTTGGGATAGAATAACCAAGATCGTTTTGCAGAAGTTCGTTTGACATAGCAGAAAACAGTGGACGCTGCGCCGGGCTAGGAAATGTGCTCATCGGTACAGGAATGATCGTGGAGTGGAGTGATAGTTTTTTTGCGATATACCTTCCCCATTCATACCGGGAAGCATAATCGCTGTTGGTGAGATGATAGAGTCCGGTCAAGCCTTTGTCAATCGATCTCAATGTAATATCGACAAGATCGATCGTGCTTGTCGGGACCGATACTTCATCGGCGGTTAATTTTAACACGGGGGTTTTTTGTGACCATTGCAGCATCTTGTGAATGAAATTTTGCGCTCCGTTGCCAAAGACCCAGCTTGTACGAAATAGCAAATATTTTCCGTCGGAAGAAAGCACTGCCTCTTCTCCAACTCGCTTACTTTTGCCGTAAATGTTCAAAGGATTTGGAATGTCATCCTCGGTGTAAAGATCTCCTTTAAGTCCGTCAAAGACATAATCGGAACTATAGTGCACAAAAAAGATATCCTTGTCACTGCACAGCATTGCAATATTTTTGACGGCAGCAGCATTGATCAGATAGGCAGACTCTGATTGCTGTTCGGCAAGATCGACCGCATTGTATGCGGCGCAGTTGATGATAACATTTGGTTTGACTGAATCGATGAACCGGGACAACGTATCGATAGAAGTGATGTCGCAATCTTTTTCATCCGGCGCGATGACCGGTTCGTTACGTGAGGTGAGGTCCTTAGCAAACTGTTTACCAAGCTGACCGTTTGCGCCAAGGATGAGGTATTTTTGATCATTCATTTCGAAATGTGCTTCTTCCTGCTCTCCGCAGTGAATGCTGTTGCTCGTTCATTATCATTTGACTTAGTTTTTGTTTTTATTTGTTGCTCTGTGCTTCCTTCTTTTTGGTACTCTTAGCGTCCTTCACGGTAAATGCAATTGCTCTTCCATTATCCATTAATAATTGTTCTTCTAATATGCCCCACGGCCAAATAATACGACCGGAATAGTTTCAAACAATATTTCCATGTCGAAAAGTAGTGATGAGTTTTCAATATAATAGAGATCGAGTAGGATCATTTCTTTGAATTTAATGTCGCTGCGACCGGATATCTGCCACAATCCTGTCATTCCGGGTTTTACCGAAGCTCTGTCTTTGATCACATTCCAAAATTCCTCGGACTCGTTGGCTTTATCAAAATCAATAGGGGGTAACGGGCGTGGTCCTACCAAACTCATATCACCAATGACGACATTGAATAATTGCGGTAATTCATCAATACTGAGTTTTCTAAGAACTCTCCCAATTTTAGTCACTCTGGGATCATCCTTCATTTTGAACAATGCGCCGTCAGATTCGTTTTTGTCTTCCAACTCGCTTTTCAATTCTTCCGCATTACTGACCATGCTTCGAAATTTAATAAAATTAAAGCGTCTACCGTTTTTGTGTGATGTTCGTTCCTGAAGGAAGAAGATCGGTCTGCCCGATTCAATGAAAATTGCCAATGCAGTAACGAAGAATACCGGAAGTAATATTACTGTAATGATCACTGAAAGTACAAAATCAAATAGTCGTTTCGATATACGCTTCACCAAACTGATCTTATATCGTATCGGCGCAAAGATCGTGATTCCGGCTATATCATAGATCTTCGATAATTTTAACAGTTGTTCCGTTTCGTTTGAAACGATCTTTACTTTAACACGAAGCCGCCGGGAAACATTTTCGATCCGTTCATATTCTTTAAGGTGTATCCTATCAGCAGGGATGAATATTCGATCGATCGCATATTGATTGATCAATGCCTCCAACTCATTAACATAATATTGAGGCACTTGAACGTACGCTTCGTTTTTCGCATCGACCACAAGCCCTCGCACCCGATACCCTAATTCGGGAAATACAGAGAATCGAGAGAATTCTTTTTTTGTTTCTCCATTGAAACCAACGATCAATGTTTCATGAATGCCGTACCCAAGACGTTGAAAATAGAGGTTCAATTGTTTCAGTAGAATTCTTGCCACCAAGAGAGCAATCGGGAGCACAATAAAGAATGCGGCCAATGACGTTCGTTGATAGAAAAGACCGGAGAATAAGATAACAGAATTGGCGACCAGCACAGACATCACATACGAACGGAACATGATGAAATTTTGGAGGCGCAGACTCAAATGGAACGAACCGCGATAAAGCCCGAGCATCGAAGCGATCAATACATAGATAATGGTTACAGCGATCGCTGGGAAATAAAACCGAGGATCATAGATATCAATATAACCGACAAAAATATATTTGACGATAATCCGCGTTAAAAAAATGGCGATTATGTCAAATATCTGCGAAATAGCGACAAAGATTATTTTCCAGTTCCGTTTTACCATAATATTGTATTGTGTCGACCGTAAATATACACAATTTAAATTAAAAAATGCCTCCATTAGGAAGGCACTTTTTTAATTTTTTTAGATGGGTAACAATGATTACAGTAATCACATATCTTCAATTATAGCAGGTCTCATATGTGATACTATTTTAGCAACACCATTTTTTTGGTAAACCGAACAGTTCTTCTCTCGCCGCTTGCCGTCTCCATCGTGATAACGGCAAAGTAAATTCCGGATGCTTGCCGCGATGCATTCCATTGGATCTCATAAAATCGGATATCCATCAATGAATTATTGATCAATTTTTCTACCTCTTGACCAAGCATATTATACACCGTTAATGTCACTTTGCTTTGTGCCGGAACACCAAACCGGATTGTCGTTATTGGATTGAATGGATTTGGATAGTTTTGGTAAAGAATAAATTCTTTTGGAACGAGTGTTGCCCAATTATCAACTCCCAGTATTTTCGATGATGTTCTTATCACAATCGTATCTCGCGCTGAAACAATGAATCTTCCATCGGTTGCAAAGATCGTCAGCCGATATTGTGTAGAAGGGGTCAATATTTTCATGATATCCGTAACGAAAACCGTATCGGCAATCCCGGTGATCGTGGTATCAATTGTCCCTCCCCAAAAATGGACAGTATAGCGAATGGTATCTTCTTCATCCTGATCGACCGATCTGTCCCATCGAAACACCAATTTTTTATTTCTATCGATATTGATGCTGTCGATTTTTAGAGAATCAATCAGTGAAAATAGCGATGGTGCATAGAATGTCGGCAGAACGGTTATTTTCCATACCTGCTCAATACTTTTATTTCCGTTGTCGGTAATTTTAATCGCAACGATCGTATCGCCGACATTACGATATCGCGGTATCCCAATGAGCGTATCATTGGAGAATTTCAGCCAGCGCGGGGCATGGATAATTTCATAGCGGAGTGAATCTCGTCCATACGTGACATCTACATCATTCACCTTCACAGCGTAGCGATAGAGTGAGTCCTCTTTTGCTACGGTATCAGGACGTGAAACAAATAATGGCGGATGATTTGTATGGACCATGTGCAGCGTGAATGTTTGAATTGACGATCCATTCTTATGATCAAAAATTGAGATCGAGACAACCGTATCCTGTGTCTGCAATCCTGTCGGAGTTCCGTGAATGGTCTGCGTCGTTGAATCGTATGACAACCACACGGGATGCACAAGGAGTGCAAAAGAAATAGAATCCTTAAATTCTAACTGGTCGATATCTGCGCCACGAAGATGATATGCATATAATGAATCTTCTACCGCACCGCTATCCGGTGTTGATGTAAAATACGGTGCATGATTTGTGTGTTTTACCCAAAGATCAAAATTATATTTTGCAATCGCATTATTATCGTCCCGGGCAGCGATCGTTACCGCAAAGTTACGATAAACATCATTGATCGAATTGGAGGAACTGACCATCTCTTCTGAAGGTTCTCGAGGAGTAAAAATTCTGCGCGCTTCGCCGCCGTTCTCGATATTCCTATTCGCCTGATCCTCGTTTCGTACATTCGCAGGATCTCGATTAATTTTTGCTGCTTGTAGATTGGCAACAAGTTTGGGAATGCCGCTGAGAGTACCATTGAGTGAATCAATTCGTAAAAATGATGGGGCTGTTTCTAACGAATAGAACACTCTGTCACCAAAAATTAACGCATCCTGATCGAACGCTTTTACTTTGCTGCTATATAATGTGTCTTCAACAGATACGGTGTCGGCAAACTCTACAAAACTTGGAGCATGGTTTTTATGGATCACCGTAAGGTGATAACGTTGATCTGAGGATCCTCCGTTTTGATCGCTCACTCGAACAATGACGATAGAATCGCCAATATTCGATCCTAAAGGAGTTCCGCTGATCACTCCGGATACGCTGTCGATTGTTAACCACTGTAATTTTTTGAACAAAGAGAATGAGAATCGATCTCCCAGAACCGTGTCGCGATCTTGGGCTTTAACCTGATAGGTATAAAGCGAATCCTCATGCGCAGCAGTGACCGCAACAGAAACAATTTCAGGAAGATGATTCACATGCATAATATGAATCGGGTATCGTTGTTGGGTTTGCGCTCCAATATTATCATACGCATAAACAGTAACGACCGTATCAAATAAATTTGTTATTGAAGGAATTCCGGAAATTTTTCCGGTAACGCTATCAATAGCCAACCAGCTAGGCTTGTTATAGAGAGAATATCGAACAAAATCTCCATTTAATAGTGAATCAACATCAGAGGCTTTTGCGATATGGGAATATGCGCTATCTTCAATCGCAATAGTATCAGGTTTCGAAACAAATACCGGTGCGTGATTAATATGTTGAACACTCAAGGCAAATATTTTGTTGACCGTTCCGCCTTTATTGTCGTATGCCTGGACTGTCAGCGTGGTATCTCTCGCGCTCAGACC
>JANXZD010000135.1 GCA_025355705.1 Bacteroidota bacterium
GTCGTATCTTTCTGTTCTTGAGGAGTTTCTTCTGTAATACCGGTATCGGTCACCATTTCGTCTTCGGCCACTGTTTCTTTCGATCCGCCACAACCGATATATCCAATAGAAAGTAAAGAGATTACGATAAAAATTCGTAGCGAAGTTAAACGAACCATGATTCCTCCGGGAAATGTTCTAAATTTATGCTGTACTGTATAGAATGTATCAATAGCAGGCTAAAAAGTCAAGCCGACTTTTTAATTAACGAACGTGTGAATTTTGCACATTGGAACTGTATTTTATTGATGATTTCATTAGGAACACCGTCAAAATGGTTTGATTGTAGCCGCATATCGCATATTTCATTTACATAATCCACAGCAATAAATTTCCTTTCAGTATCGAGTGCGATTTCGGATGAAAAGAAGTCTAGGCGACAAATCTTGTGAATTGTTAGCATTATAGAACGTAGTTTTTGAAGTTTATATTTTCGTTCATCGTGCTTGGTGAGTACTCTATAAATGTGTGTGCGATGATCCCACCAGCTAAGAATAATCTCCCCAAACGCATAAAAAGTGCGGAACCAAGCAATATCATGTCCCAATATTTTTGGTTGAACAGTTTCCTGCAGTAAATAAGTATCATTCTTATGGTGTTGGCGGGTTTCCAGAATTTCCTTTAAGGACTCTGCTCCTAGGACAACACCAAGTCCGCCGCCGGTGGTATTTGCAGGTTTAATAATGAACGGTCTGCCGAGGTGTGCAAGTTCTGTCAAGCTTAGTTCAAGTTCTTTATTTTTATTATATGGTGAAACAATAATGGAATAGGGCACTTGAATACCTTCTCCCATCAATGCAAGATGCATATTGGCTTTGTCTTTAGCGTATTCAACCAGTTCGTATCGATTAAAAATATGGGTCTGTGTTTTTGTAATGAATTTTGCAAGAGGAATAAAACTGTCTGCCGAATCTGAAGCCCGGTCTAAAAAAGTACGAAAGGAAATTTTTTTAGACTTGACAAGTTTTGTTACGGATTCAATATTATGTGGTTCTATTCTGAATGTAGAAAGTTTGAGTGCATTGCACATCTCTTCAACGCCGAAAATAAAATCGCGGTCGAATTCCCAATCCCAAGCCAAACCGATATCGAAAATTTCTGCCATGTGCTGTTTGAAAGTTAGTGATTCAACAATGATTTCGGCTCCAGGTTCGCCGATTCAATATCTTTGAAATATTTTACTGTTCCCACTTTTAGTTCAGATGTAGCTTCATCATCACAAACGATAATTCCTTTTGGATGAAGTTGCAAAGCGCTTACCGTCCACATGTGGTTTACGCCGGCTTCAACAACGTGGGATAGTGCTCTTGCTTTTTTGTGACCATTGATGATGATGACCACTTCTTTAGCGTCTAGGATGGTGGCAACACCAACCGTCAATGCAGTCTTTGGAACTTTAGCAATATTGTCATCGAAAAATCGAGAGTTGGCAACGATGGTATCATAGGTAAGTGTTTTTATACGTGTTCGTGACGCAAGTGATGAACCGGGCTCGTTAAATGCAATATGACCATCCGGTCCAATCCCTCCAAGGAATAGATGGATACCGCCTACTTTTTTTATCTTCTTTTCGTACTCCTCACATTCTTTGTGCAGATCCTTCGCGTTTCCGTTGAGTATGTTTACATTTTTCTTTTGGATATCAACCAGGTTGAAGAAATTATTCGACATGAAAGAATGATAACTCTCTTGGTGTTCTTTCGGTAATCCAACATATTCATCCATATTGAATGTTATCACATTGTTGAATGAAACAATTCCTTCTTTGTGCATTCTGATAAGTTCTTTGTACGTTCCAAGCGGTGATGACCCAGTGGGAAGTCCCAGCACAAATGGTTTTCGTGACGTTGGTTTGAATTCGTTAATTCGTTTTACGACATACGAAGCAGTCCATTGACTGACACGGTCATAGTTGGGTTGAATGATAACGCGCATAAAATTCCTTTCGGTAACGATGGGTATACCATCAATATAAAAAATAGAAGGATTCTTTTCACTTTTATTTTTATCTTTTGCTGTATAACACTGAATCAAAAAATTACTTTTGACTATTTGGACCAATTTCGTCCTTTAGATGAAAAAAACATTTCCTGAAACAAGATAACATGCGATATTCTTCTCGATCATTGGTCCAATCTTTATGCCGATATATTGTCAAAAATACTTCCATATTTTTTTATCTCTCATTTTTTTTGCTTACCGGCTGCAGTATTCAATCGAATTATATAAAGGAGTCATACGGTCATTCTGTCCTAACAGACAAAATTGATTCGGTCAAACAAAGCATCTTTTTAATTGGCGATGCCGGAGAACCTCTTGAAGGTCAAAAAGAGCCGGTTTTTCAATTGCTCACTCGTTCTGTTTCGTTATCACCTACGCAAAGTACAATTATATTTCTTGGTGATAATATTTATCCGAGCGGATTACCGGATAGCGGTACTATTGATCGTAAAGAAATGGAGCGAAGATTAAACGATCAAATTAACATCGGTGCACAAAGCGGAACACGGACAATATTTATCCCCGGAAATCATGATTGGGACTATAAAGGACACGATGGTTTAGCTGCGCTTCACAGACAGGAAGAATTTATTGATCAGAAGAATTTTCCGAATATCACAATGATACCAAAGAATGGTTTGCCCGGACCTTCGGTTATTGATATCAACGATGAGATCAGAATTATTGCAATCGATACTGAGTGGTGGCTTCACAAATATCAAAAGCCATTTTACAAGAATGATGCAAGTGAAGTTCAAACACAACGAAGATTTTTGGATTCATTGTCTGGCATTCTTGCAGGATCGTTGCAACGGAAAGTCATCGTTGTGGGGCATCATCCTTTGCGTACATTTGGAGAACATGGTGGATTCTTTGATTGGCGAGACCATCTGTTTCCTTT
>JANXZD010000150.1 GCA_025355705.1 Bacteroidota bacterium
GTCAGCTCAAAATATTTACCCAGATCAGCAATCAACGTCTTAATATTTAGAGATTCATTGACACGGAGTTTTCCATTCTTTGGAAAATTAAAACCGTCCGCTGATTTTATCATATTCCTCACGACAAACTTATGGTGTTCAATCCCATTCGATCCTTTGTAATATACTTCATCCTCAACAATCGCAATTCGGAGTTTCAGCGTAGTGTTTTTTAATGCAGCAATGGCATTCACTTTTAGAGTAAGAATATTTTTCTTGATTGACGCGGAAAGTGAGATGGCGACCGATGATGGAGATTTTAACTGGCGCTCAATGACATCTGAATAAAGAAAAAATTTACTTTTTGCGGCTAGTTTATTTCCACCCGATGAAATCACAGTGTTACCGCCGAAAATAGCAGTAGGAGTACTGTTGATGCCATAGTATTCTCCCCGTTTTTCTGCGTCAACGTTTGAGAGCGGATCGGGTTGTGGAATATGTAAATGATATTCAAGAATCGCGAGTGAAGAGGTTCTAAATCGTTCAATAAGATAGTCAAATGCGATATCTGCTGCCTGACATGGCCTACATTCCGAACCAGTGAACAGTTCAGCCATAACGACTTTTTGATATTCATTTTTTTTCAACGTAACATTTTCACGATGAAATTCTTCCGGGGTGAATTGTAATGCGGCGGCCTGCCGCGCAATAATAATAGAATCTAAAGTTAACGTCGGGAACAATTCATTCTTCAATTCTAATAACCGATCATAGACAGATGTCGGACGAGAGGACGTGATCCCCGCAATGTATACATCAAATGCTTCTTTTTTCTTCCCTAACTTTTCCTTCACATCACCAAGAGAAAAGAAAATCTCCGATTCATTCGGACTTGCAAACTTAGCAGCTTCCGAAAGAAATTTTTCTGATTCGACATATTGTTTCAAATAGTAATATGTCAATCCTAATGCACCAGCCGCACCGGATCGTTCTTCAATAGTCCTCACCTGAGCCATTGTGTAAGATTCTTTAGCAAAGATCAAAGCTCTCTCAGGAAGAACATTGTTTCGGGAAAGACTTACTGCCAAAATACTTTTTGCCTTAGTCGTATCGGGAGAATATTTGATAAAATCAGTAATAACATCTGCATACAAACTGTCCCGGACTATTTTACCGCGTAAGGGAGATATCTTCTTCAATTCGATCAAAGAATCAATATTGTGTACGGAAATACTTTGTTTTGGAAGAATGATATTTCCAACAATAATTTTCTTAAATCCAGGAATAGGATCTTTTGATTCCAATTGGATGAAACCAAGTTGAATAGAAAATGGAGCGTATCGGGAATCATACTCAGAGTTCGGCGGAAGCAGCTCAATTGCCTTTTGTTGAATTTTCTCTGCCTCTGTATACCGTTGGAGTTGGTAGAACACAAACGCTTTCGTATTCAACAATACCGGCTCTTCCTTCTTATACAATCCGATCGCTTGATCAATGAACATAGCGGCTGAATCCAAAAAGAATTTTCGCTGAGCAAATTCATATGCAACTGCATTCAATGCAGGAACAACTTGGGATTGATCGATCAACGAAATATATTTTCGAATAGAAGCGAATGCTGCACTGTCATTTTTTAGATTTGAATATATCTGAAATTTTGCGGCATAGGCATTTGGTATCAATTTACTAGCCGGATTCTCAATGATAAATTTGTCAACCGCTGCAAGCCGTGCAGAATCAGTCGATGCAGACATTGCCTGCTGAAATGCGGCTTGGTCACCGGAGGTTTGAGCAAAAAGATATACTGAGTAAATGAGAAAAAAGAAAATTCGATTCATCATAGTACAGACCTTTATTATTTGTTTCGTTGTGAATTCATAAATAGCCGCATTGAGATTCCGGTGATCCCGCAGATCGTTGCTCCGCATAGGACAGCTCCCCGAACACCAATACTATTTGCAAGCCAACCCATTCCTAATTGACCAAACGGTGCAAGTCCTTGAAAGATCAATAGATATAATCCCATCACTCTCCCGCGCATAGCATCCGGTGTACTACGCTGAATTGAGGCATTCGCAGTTGCAATAAACATTATCAATCCCATGCCAACAAAGACCAGACTGTACAATGATACGGCAACATTGGTAGATAATGCAAATAATGAAATTCCGATGACGAACAATGATATCCCACCATAGATGAATTTACTCGGACGGATTTTACTTTCGGCACTTGCAACAAAGATCGCGCTAATAAATGCGCCGATTCCAAATGACATCATCAGATTTCCGAGACCGACTGCACCGATCTGCAGAACTTTGTCGGCATAAATCGGTAACAGAACTGTGTACGACCAGCCAAAAACAGTGATAATTGCGACCAATGTCAAAAGTGCGATCAGAGAGAGATCGGATTTAACATATCGAATACTTTCCTTCAATGATTGAATAACACTAGTCTTTTGCTTTTGGTCGAACACTTTTGAAGCAATCTTAAGATTTAATAATACAATAATCACAGAAAGAAATGAAAATGCATTGATAACGAAACACCACCCTACTCCAACAGCAGCGATCAATACGCCGCCAATGGCCGGACCGATAATTCGAGCCGCATTGAATGCCGCAGAATTCAACGCTATCGCATTTGTTAAGTTCTCCTTCCCGACCAATTCAAAAACAAATGATTGACGGGCAGGGACATCAAATGCATTGATCGTTCCAAGTGAGAATGCCAATACTGCAACGATCTCCACTGTTACCATATTAAATAGAACAAGAATCGAAAGAACGATCGCTTGAAACAATGACAAACTTTGTGTGATCAGAATAATCTTATGTTTTGAAAATCGATCTGCAATTGATCCTCCGTACATCGCAAACAGAAGCATTGGAATTGTATTTAAAAACCCAATAATACCGAGCCATACCGAAGAATGAGTGAGTTGATAGACAAGCCACGCTTGCGCCATTGTCTGCATCCATGTTCCGACCAATGAAAATATTTGTCCGGTAAAAAATAGGCGGTAATTCGTTTGGCGTAACGATCGGAATGTTGAGAGAGAGAAAAATCGAGCAACAAGTTTATCCATTTTGATAGAATCGAAATCGGAGATAAATTGCAGAATATACTAGTCCACCAACGGTATCGGCAACAATATCAAAAATATCAGCCGTTCGACCTGGCGTAAACATTTGATGAGCCTCATCAGACATACCGAACACCACGGTAAAGAAAATTGCCGTTAGCAGGCTATATTTTTTAAGAACGATATTCGGTTGATAATGAAAGGCTATATGCGCTAACCAACACAATGTTCCAAACACACCGAAATGGATCACTTTATCAGTATATGTCCCTAATGCAGGGATATTCGGTGATGG
>JANXZD010000222.1 GCA_025355705.1 Bacteroidota bacterium
TGAACAATAGTGACGCTTTTTCGATTATTCTTAATTGCATAACTGATTGCACTATGAACAAGCCGTACGGTTCCGGAATAACTGACGGCTTTTATTCCAACACCAACATTAATGTCGGTTGGGAAGTTTGGAGTGCCGACCGATTTCCAAAATGATTCCGCTTTTTCTTTTGTGCCGAAACGGACCTTTCCAAAATCTTTTGGAAATTCTTTTGCAAGAAGGTCCAATATTTTTTGCGCATCAACCGAGCCGCCGGGATACTCGATTCCCGCGTAGATGTCTTCTGTGTTCTCACGAAAGATCACCATTTCCACTTTTTCCGGACGCTTTACAGGAGATGGAACGCCGGTGAAATACTGTACGGGGCGCAAACAAACATAAAGGTCTAGCATCTGACGAAGCGCAACATTCAATGAACGAATACCTCCGCCAACCGGAGTTGTCAATGGACCTTTTATTCCGACGAGGTATTCTTTGAAAGCATTGATGGTTTCATCTGGCAGCCAAGTTTTTAATTTATCGAATGATTTTTGTCCGGCAAGCACCTCTTTCCATTCAATCTTTTTCTTTCCACCATACGCTTTGGCTACAGCAGCGTCCATCACTCGAACCGAAGCACGCCAGATATCTGGTCCGGTTCCGTCTCCTTCAATGAATGGAATAATTGGATTGCTAGGAACGGTGAGCTTTCCATTTTGCGTTGAAATTTTTTCTGCCATAATGATTCCTTGGTGCGTAAGTAGTAGTCACGTCTCAACTCCGCTCAACGTGACCAATGATAGTATTTATCATCCCGAGCGAAGAGGAGGGATGATTCATTACAATTACCTGTTGAAGAGATATCTGAAAAATATTAGAGTCTTTCATGGTGAACAAAGACGAACCATAATTCTGTTGAAGAATCATTTTTTGACTCTGCTCAGTGTGACATTTGATCTTGGATAACTAATTATTGAAAGTCAAATTGAAACTATACAATGTTTGCCCGAATTTTATCCGCAACTTCCTTCATCTGCCCATCCGCATATTTTTTAAGATTAAGAAGGAATGAGATATTGTCATTTTCATACCGCGGAGTAATATGGATGTGAAAATGAAAGACTGATTGCCCTGCAACCTCACCGTTATTGGCAAAAAAATTGAAACCGTTTAAGTTGAAAGTTTTCACCAATGATTTTGCTACTTTTTGAGCAACGATCATTAATTCACCGAGTTGCTCTTCTGGGACCTCCAAAAAGTTCTTGTATTCTTTTTTCGGAATCACCAATGCGTGTCCGTAATGGATCGGCATGATATCTATGATCGCAATGACGTTTTCTGTTTCGTAAAGAATTTCCGCAGGGATTTCGCGAGTGATGATTTTTGTGAATATAGTGCTCATAACGTTTTGAATTGGCGTGGAAAAGCTGGTCACTGGTGGTTCATTCTCTAATGAAATTAGAAAAAGAAGTGGAGAATTTAAAGGGAAAAATCTTTATATTTCCGAACCCAAAAAGTCAATAATCTACAAAATTCAACGAGGAATGTATGAAAAGATTTATCATTTATGGAATGCTTGTCATCAGCGCAGCATCACTGGCATTGATGGGTTTTCAATGTTCATCTGCTGAGATGACGAGTGCAAAACTGTATATCAACAGAAAAGAATTCGGCAATGCAGAAGCTCAATTGGTAAAAGAAGTTGCAAAGAATCCGAAGAATGAAGAAGCATGGTATTTGCTGGGTCAGATTAGATTTGAATTGAAAAATTACGCAGGAATGAAAGATGCTTTTGTTAAAGCGAAAGAAGCGGGCTCGAAATTCAAAAAAGAAATTGACGGACAGACATTGGCGACATGGGGTCGGTTGTTCAATCAAGGTGTGGAAGAATTGAATAAAGCGCAAGATTCTACCGGATTTGATGTTGCAATAGAAACATATAAATTAGCATCGTATGTGCTGCCGGAAAGCACCATTAACCAACAGAATCTCGGTTTAGCGTATTATCGTAAAGGTGATTTCGAGAGTGCTATTCCACCGCTGGTGATCGCGTTGGAAAAATCAAAATCTCTGCTGGCGATCAGAATTTTAAGCGGTATTTATTTGGTTCGGGCGAATGAGTTCAAAACAAAGTTTACGGAACAAAATAAAACTGCTATCGACGAGATGAAAAATCTTGGACAGATCAGAGAAAAGATAAAAGCAGTTGATGTAAAATACTTCATTGGTGAACCGAACAATGTTGATAAAGAAACAAAAGGAAAAGGAAAGCAAGCGGTTGTAACAAAAGAAAACTGGAAGTATAATAAATTTAATTTAACCGTTGTCATTGAAGGAGATTTAGTCAGTGCCGTAAAATATACAACGCCATATACTGCACCGATTGATTCGTCAAACCATAAGTTATCCCTTAAAGAATATGACAAAGCAATCGAAGTGCTTAAAAAGGGGAGTATTTCATTCCCGGAAGACGCAGAAATCTCGGAAAGTTTAATGAATGCATACATTGGCGCAGAACGAAACGCCGAAGCACGTGTCTTACTTGATGATCGCGTAAAAAAATATCCGGACAGCAAATTTGACCATTATAATCTTGGAGTATTCTTACTGAAGGACAATAAATACGAAGAATCTGTGAACCAATTCAAAGCGGTACTTGCTATCGATCCTGAATTCAGTTCGGCAACGTACAATCTTGCGGCAACATATGTTAATTGGGGAGTTGCGGAGCAAGAACGATTGAAGAAAGAAAAGAAAGAAGATGATAAATCATATCAAGAAAAATTCAAGCTCGCAGTTCCTTTCTTGGAAAAAGTGATCGAAGGAAAACCAAATGATGTTCAAATCTGGGAATTGCTTGGTCAGGTATATGCAAATTTAGGCAAT
>JANXZD010000259.1 GCA_025355705.1 Bacteroidota bacterium
AGAAGAAGGAAAAGATTTTCTTTCCAATTTAAATCCTAACTCATTGCAAATATTGAAACAGTGTAAGGTTGAACCGATCCTTGGCTCTGCAAAGCCATCCGAACGATTTCAATTTGAACGCGTTGGGTACTTTTGTGCAGATTTAAAAGAAAGCAAACAGGGAAAACCGGTGTTCAATAGGATTGTCACGTTGAGGGATGCGTGGACAAAGATCGAACAACTTTCCCGAAAAAATCAATAATATCTACTGGACTGAATGACTGGTCATTGTTTCTCAACACCATTCATGGAAAAAAACCTTCCTGTCTTAATGAATTACTGAAGTAGTAGATTAGAATGTGTTAACCATTGATATGAGAATGATCAATAGTGTTATTTATTGCCCTGTTTTTCCATATTCTAATCATTAGAACATCAGTTAGAATGTTTTCGGTGTTGCTTCTCATAGACTTGCTTCATAACTTTACTCCATTGTAAAAATTTCAATAATTTCAGTAAAAACAGATGGCAAAAAAAGTTCTAATAGCTGAAGATGACGAAGATAGTCGTGATTTGATCGTGTTTATGATAAAGCGAAGCGGATTAGATATTCAATTATTACAGGCAGAGAACGGTCAAGAAGCGGTGCAATTAACCGAACAACACATTCCCGAACTTATTCTTATGGACATGCAAATGCCTGTGATGGATGGATTTACAGCGGTGAAGATCATCAAGGCAAATCCGGAGTTACAACATATTCCGATCATTGCTTTTACGGCTCAGACCAGAGCTGAAGACAAAGTCTTAACAAAATCGATCGGTTGCGTAGAGCATTACTCTAAACCGATGGATCCCGAAGAGTTGACTCGGTTGATTCGTAAATACGTGAATATTTAAACGCAGGATATATGTTCCGAAAGAAAGTATATTTTAAAGTATTAGGATATTTTGGGCTCTTACTCATTGTGCTTCTTGCTATGACGTGGATCGTCATCAATAGGCAAGTGAGAATTGAAAAAGAATATCGATCCTCAAGTTCTGAAGTGCAGTTTCTTAATAAGGTGGGAAAACTTCGCGCAAACCTTGTTACTATCCCCGAATATCTTGATCACTTCAATAAATCTAAAAATCCTAAATACAAAGATTTTTTCATCAGTGGTTTAAAGAACTTTCCTTTTTTGATAGAAGATGTCAAAAGCGGCACCACTGATACGGTCACGATTAACGAACTCTCTCAAGTGGAATCCATGTTCTTTGCCTGGACCACCTATATTGGCGAAGAACGGATGAAAATTGCTGATGGACGAGTTAGTAAAGATTCCGTTGCAATCAAAACTGCTAAACTTGACATATTGGAAACCGAAAATAATTATCTTTCTCAAGCACGTGAGTTAACTATTTATATCAATGAAAAAATACTGCTCTCTCAATCTCAACGGATTGATAACGCGAAGGCACTTGGGAGTGATCTGACACGATTCATCTTATACATCAATATTCTCTTTGCGATCTTTGCCGTTGCATTAGGATTTGTGTTAAGTCGTTCCATCACCCAGCCTATCGATCAACTGCGTGAAGGTGCCCGCAATATTATGGAATCAAAATTCATCACGCTTGATTTCCATCGAGTTGATGAGTTTGGACAGCTTGCATCTGAGTTCAACAACATGTCGAATATGTTGAACGAGAATTACACTCGTGTTAAAAGTTATTCTGATATGATGACAACGCTGAACAGAAATGATACGTTCAGCGGTGTTGTTACGGAAAGTCTTGACCTGTTGTGCCAGCAAACGCATTCGGGGACCGGCGCACTCTATATCTTTGATAAGAAGATCAACAGGCTCTCCATCGTTGGAAAATTTGCAATGAGCAATGACGGCAGAACGCAGAGTTCATTTGCCATAGGCGAAGGAATCGTCGGTGAATGTGCAAGATTAAAACAGTCACTGGAAATTTCAGATGTCGTTTTGAATTCAAATTTTCCCGTGGAGACCGGAATTCATTCATCCATTCCGGCATATACTTATGCATTTCCGATCTTGTTCCAAGAAAATTTGGTCGGTGTTCTGGTGCTCGGTTCAATGCAGCAATTTACCAGATTGACACGCGATCTGCTAGAAAGTGCTCTTCCTCAAATTGGTGTTGCAATTACGAACGTACAAAATTACGAAGCAACGCAGGATCTTTCGCGGGAAATTTCGAAGAAGCATGATGAATTAAATACGAAGACACAGGAATTGGAAAAAGCATATCGCGTTAAATCCGATTTTCTTTCCAACATGTCGCACGAGCTTCGAACTCCGTTGAATTCCATTATCGGATTCTCATCCATTCTCCTTGGTGAGAATGGCGATCCATTGACGGCAGACCAGCGCAAAGCGATGGAAAAAGTGTTGAAGAATGGGAAACACCTGCTGCAGTTGATCAATGATATTCTAGATTTCTCAAAGATCGAATCTGGAAGAATGCATGTAAGCATTGAAACAGAATCGGTTGAAGAAGTTGTGAACGGCGCCGTGATGACTGCGGAATCATTGATCAGGCAGAAGAATATCAAGTTGAACAACGATCTTGAACCCAATCTGCCGATGATCAGTTCGGACATGCTGAAGATAAAACAGATTCTTGTGAACCTGCTGAGCAATGCTGCGAAATTTACCGATGAGAATGGCACCATTGTTGTCCGCGCACGATTTGAAGCACCCATGGTGAAAATTTCTGTGATCGATTCGGGAATTGGGATCGAAGCAAAAAATCTTTCGAGGGTGTTTGAAGAGTTTTCGCAGGTGGATAACAGTCATTCAAGGAAGTATCAAGGGACTGGACTCGGTCTTCCAATTGCACGCCGGCTTGCACAATTGCTCGGAGGAGATCTTTCTGTTGAAAGTATGGTTGGCAGAGGTTCTACGTTTACGCTGTCGATCCCACCGACGTATAAGAGCAATGAAAGTACCGATATCGTTAACCAATCGGCGCAGCCTGTTCCGCAACCGGTGAAGCCAAAAGAAACCCCGGTCGTACAAATGATCAAGCAGCTTGAAATTCCTTCTATAAAGAATGGTGAAACGCGAGTGCTTTGCATTGACGATGAACCTGATGTGATCGAAATTCTCCGTAACTATCTCGTACCGGAAGGATTTACGGTCTTTGGTGCAAACTCCGGCGATGATGGAATAAAACTTGCTGAACGTTTACAGCCAACTGTCATTACGCTTGATATTATGATGCCGAAAAAAGATGGCTGGCAGGTGCTTCGTGAATTGAAAGCGAATCCAATGACGCAAAACATCCCGGTACTTATCCATTCCATGGTGGACAATGTACCGCTCGCATATTCACTTGGTGCAATCGATTATTTACCGAAACCAGCTGATGTAAAGCTCGTATTAAAAATGGTGCGAAAAGCGGCATCGATCGATGACAAATATATCTTGGTCGTGGATGACGATGATGATTTTCGTTCACTGCTGGTAAAAGTTCTAAAAGATGAAGGATTTTCCGTTCAGACTGCAACCAATGGGCAAGCCGCATTGTCGAAAGTTGACGGCGGAAGGCCGTCGTTGATTTTATTGGATTTAAGCATGCCCGTGATGGATGGATTTGAAGTACTTCGAAGATTAAAACAATCTGAACAGCTGCATACCATACCGGTGATCATTTTAACAGGTATCGATCTGACCGAAACACAAATTGCCGAGATCAATAAACTTACCAGTGACCTGATGCAAAAACGGGATTATTCATCCGATACGCTTGCATCGGCGATCAAACATGCAATTTCCCCAATACCGTAAGAAAGAAAAATTATGCTCGAAAACGATGACACTGTACCGGAAATACCAAAAGTTCTCTTTGTTGACGACACTGAAGACAATCTTGATCTTCTGGAATTCGCATTAAAGAAAAAACCAATCACGATGTTCCGTGCTTCGAGCGGAAAAGAGTGTTAGTCGCAGAAGAACAGCATCCTGATATGATTGTTCTGGACATTCAAATGCCGGAAATGGACGGTTTTGAAACATTGCGCCGTCTTCGTGCAAATCCCGAAACAGCAACTATACCGGTGATATTTTTAACGGCGATCAAACGCGATCCGCAAAGTATTGCTGAAGGAATTTTGCTTGGAGCGGAAGAATATTTAACGAAGCCGATCGATCTTGAAGAATTATTTGCGCGGGTGCGTTCCATCTATAGAGTGATGGCAATGCAGCGCGAACTCGAACAAGTGAAATCACAGTTCATGGCAATGCTTGTTCACGATCTTCGCACCCCATTGACGATCATCATCAGCAGCATCGATTACATCACTCGGCATTATGGCGATGGAAAATCGCTTGATGCGGACAGTATAAAATTGATGCAAACTGTGCTTGCATCAACACGCGGAATGTCATATCTCGTGAACGATCTGCTCGATCTTTCCAAATATCAGGCTGGACAAATTCAGTTGAACAAGCAGACCATTACCATTCATGAATTGATCGAAGAATCACTGCAGCCGTTCTTGCTGCAATTCAAGCAGAAGAATATTGCATTGAACACCGATGTGAATGTCGATCTTCCCCGGCTTGACGCAGATTCCGGCAAGGTCGTTCAATTGATGACCAATCTTCTTGCCAATGCCATCAAGTTCACCCCTGATAATGGATCCGTCGGGATCAAAGTTGAACAAGAGACTTCTGCCGATAAAAAACAACAATTCATTAAGGTTACGGTAAGTGATACCGGTGTAGGTATGAGACCGGAAGAGATTCCATTGTTATTCGAACAGTACCGGCAGGTTTCATCAGCAAAGAAGACGAAAGAAAAAGGGACCGGACTTGGTCTTGCGATCTGTAAATTGATCGCTCAAGCACACGGAGGAACAATTGGCGTAGTGAGCGAACTGAACAAAGGAACATCGTTCACATTCACGCTTCCGGCACAGATGGAAAATTGATCCGTGATTGATAGTATAAAAAACCTTGCAGAGTTTATTGTCTGCAAGGTTTTTTGTTTCATCTTGATCCACATCTCAAGAGTTTCTCGGTCATTTTGGTGATTTTTCTTTCATCATCTTCTTGCTTCCTCAGATTGCTTCGGTTATATTTCCTAAAGATAGAACGCAATTCCACGATAACGACAGGCACGTATGCTTAATTATGTTTGGATATCACTTCTACTGATCGGGATTTTTACGGCTGTGGGAAGGGATATCAATGATGAAGTAACGAACACTTATCGCAATGGTGTTCCGGTTACAGCCCAATTTGAAACTTTAAAACAACGAACCTCTGTTCGTCCTACATTCGACGGTGAAATTATCCTTTCGGCAGTAGCATTCGATCAATTCTACAATAGATCATCAGCAAAAACTCAGCAAACCGAAATCCGACAACCCGCAATACTGACAACACTCTCTTCCGGCAAACAAAAATTAGAGATACCAATATCCGATGCAACGCCTTCGTTCTGGAAAGAGATGGCGAAAGCTGCCGGCGGGAAAGATAAATTGGAAGCAGAGATCATTTCGTTCGATCAAGGGAAAAAAGAAATTGTCTTTAGAATGGAACGAGTTTCTTTTGTAAAGATAAAAGCGGTGACGAAAGCAGCGATCGAATTTTCTGATACCGCTGTTACGATATCGCTGGGATTGATCGGCGTTATGGCATTGTGGCTTGGTATTATGAAAGTAGGAGAAGCTGCAGGACTGCTTGAACTTCTTACAAAATTGATGACTCCGGTAACACGAAGATTATTTCCTGATGTTCCTCCAAATCATCCTGCGGTCGGCGCGATGATCATGAATATCGCCGCCAATATGTTCGGTCTGAATAATGCTGCAACGCCGATGGGATTAAAGGCGATGGAAGAGTTGAACAAGCTCAATCCCAAAGCGGGAACTGCAACGAATGCAATGTGTACATTTCTCGTTATCAATACATCCGGTTTAACATTGATCCCGGCAACAGTGATCGCGATTCGGGCAGGGCTTGGTTCGGCGGATCCGGGAATCATTATTGGCACTTCAATCTTTGGCGCGGCATGTGCAACAACTGCAGGATTGATATCGGTGAAAATTTTGCAGCGGCTTCCAAAATATAAAAAAGAATTGGAAGTTGATGTGAAGGATGCGGAGGTGAAGAATGGTTGAGATCTTCCGTTCCGTGATTAATATTATTTCAGCACTGGCAATCCCGATCTTCATCGTTGTTTTTCTTGGATGGGGATTGGTCAAAAAAGTAAAAGTGTACGAAGTGTTTGTTGAGGGTGCAAAGGATGGATTCAATACGGCTGTCCGTATCATTCCGTTCCTTGTAGCAATGTTGTTTGCAATCGGAATATTTCGTGCAAGCGGTGCAATGGACGTTGTTGTGTATCTTCTTTCACCCGTTACAAATCTGATCGGTATGCCGGCGGAAGTTCTTCCGATGGCATTACTTCGTCCTCTCTCCGGCAGCGGTTCAATGGGTCTTATGGCGGAATTGATGAAGACCAATGGTGTTGATTCATTTATAGGAGTTCTTGCTTCAACATTGTATGGAAGCAGTGAGACAACGTTCTATATTCTTGCCGTTTATTTCGGTTCTGCGGGTATTAAAAATACACGTCACGCATTACCTGCCGGTTTGATTGCAGATTTTTTTGGGATGCTTGGTGCAGTGTTTATTACTCGTATATTGTTTGGCGTTTAATCTTCAGGGGGAAATATGAAAAAAATATTTGTTTTTATTGTTGCGTCAATGGTCTTTATTTCCATTTCATTGTTTGCTCAAGGTAAATCCGGTACCGCCGCCGCCAAAGGTGGAGGAACCGAAGGTGTCGTCAAAGGCGGTGTTGGTATGACGTGGATCGACGGTGAATTGTATTATCTAGTTTCACTCGCACCGGAAATTGCATTCGGAAAATTCGGCGTCGGACTTGATCTGAATCTGCATATCAGCAGCAAAGATCAAAAGATCCGCAAAGAAGATTTTGATGAGACGTACGATTACATCCGTATTATTCGTTATTTACGATACGGAAGCAAAGGAGATGAATTCTATATCCGTCTTGGGGCATTGGATTATTCAAAACTTGGACATGGATTCATACTTTATAATTATAAGAACAGTCCGAGCTTTGATAATAGAAAAGTCGGAGCTGAATTTGATCTTGATTTCGGCAAATGGGGATTAGAGACTGTGTACGGCGATTTTGCCGGCGCAAGTGTGTTGGGAATGCGCGGATATACTCGTCCGTTGCAATTCACACCGGCAAAAAATATTCCGGTCATTGGAAATCTTGAAATTGGCGCAACCGTTGCAAGCGACGTACGCAACGATACGCGTGACACGGCGCTAGTCATATCGGGTATCGATACTTCCAAGATGAATTCCGGAACTATGACTGTTATTGGTGTCGATCTTGGATTGCCGCTGCTGCGTTTACCTGTTGTTGACCTGACATATTATATTGATTATGCAAAGATCGTGAACTACGGCCATGGATTTGCAACCGGCATTGACGCAAATTTTACCGCTCTTGGTGTGGTAAAAATATTCACAAAGTTTGAACGCCGATTCGGAGAGACCGACCAATTCATTCCAGCATATTTTGATGCATTCTATGAGTTGGAACGATATCAATCCACTCCGGGAAACTTCCGGAGCAAATCAAAAACACTTCAACAGACAATCTCTCAGGGACCGGGATATTTTGGCAGTCTGTTGGTCGATGTGCTTGGTACCATTCAAATCGAAGGAGCGTATCAACGACTCGATCTTAATCCAACCAGCGGAATTTTACATCTTGGTACGAATACCGGAGACAAAATTCCACTCATCATGGTCAGCGCAGGATATGACAAACGAAATATTCAAAATAACAAAGATGTATTTACACTTGACGAACGTTCGTTGTTGTATGCAGAAGTTGGGTATAAACCGTATCCATTCATGATCGTTTCAACATTATACACATGGACATTTGCGCCTGAAAAAGACAACAGCGGAAACGTAACGGGTTATAAACCACAAAAACGGATCACACCAAAAGTTAGTTTTGTATTCCCTCTGTAAACTGAAACTATGAATCTTCTTAATAATCTTATTGTTGGAACACTTCCGTTTGTCCCCAAACAAATTGTGGCAAAAGTTGCCGGCAGATATATTGCCGGCGCAGCATTGCCCGACGCGATAAAAACAGTTCAACAATTGAACTCCATCCATGCAATGGCAACGGTTGATGTTCTTGGTGAAGATATCTTTACGAAGGAACAGGCGATCGAAAGCCGCAATGCAAGTGTTGCCGTTTATAAGTCAATCGCTCAGAACAATATTGATTCAAATCTTTCCATCAAGCTGACCTCGCTCGGTCTGAAAATAGATAAACAGTTCTGTACAGAAAATGTCACTACAATCGTTGAAGCGGCAAAAATTGACAATAATTTTCTCCGTATTGATATGGAAGATCGGACCTGCACCGATGATACGCTCGAGATATACCGAAGAATGCGCTCCCAATATGAAAAAGTTGGCATTGTGATCCAGGCGTACCTTCATCGGAGCGAAAAGGATATTCGTAGGCTTGCATCAGAAAAAGCAAATGTGCGGTTGTGTAAAGGCATCTATAATGAGCCTCCGGAAGATGCGATCAAAGATCGTAAAGGGATCCAAGATAATTATTTGAACCTGCTCCGGATTCTATTTGAAGGTGGATGCTATGTCGGCGTTGCAACACACGACGATGTTCTGATCAACGGTGCAAGGAAAATGATCGCAGAGTTGAACATTCCGAAAGAACGATATGAATTTCAAATGCTGCTGGGCGTGCGGCATGAAACACGGAACAGTTTGATCGCAGAAGGGCATCGTCTTCGAGTCTATGTTCCGTTTGGGAAAGATTGGTATGGATATTCCGTCAGGAGATTGAAAGAGAATCCGCAAATGGCAGGGAATGTATTTAAGGCAATTTTTGGTGTTGGTCAATAGATGTTAGTTTGAAAATTTACACTGTAAAAACATTCTTAATTAACGATCAAAAAAATAAAAGGAGAATCTCATGGCTGAAATGAAAACAGGCAGCGGACTGAAATATGTTCCGTATGTTCCTGCCCAAACAGATATGAAAGAATTCACAGTACGCGCCGTGCTTATCGGTCTCGTGATGTCTGTAATTCTTGGCGCCGCAAACGCATACCTTGGATTGAAAGCCGGTATGACGATCGCAGCAACATATCCGGCAGCAGTTATTGGTATGGCGCTGCTTCGAATTTTTAAAGGAACAATTCTTGAAGAAAATATTGCGCGAACGGTTGGCTCTATCGGTGAATCGGTTGCTGCGGGAGCGATCTTCACAATTCCGGCATTTCTTATTTCCGGTGTGTGGACGGATCTTTCAAGTCACTATTTTGAAGCAACCGCAATTATGATGATTGGCGGTATCATGGGTGTGTTGTTTGTAACACTTCTTCGACGCGTGATGGTTGAAGATGTTGAACTTCCTTTCCCGGAATCTGTTGCAGCAGGAGAAATTCATAAAGCAGGTCAACGCGGAGGAAGCGGCGCAATCTATCTTATGATCGCCGGTGGAGTTGGAGCAGTGATCCAGGCTTTAAAACAAATGTCGTTGTTTGCCTCTTCATGGGAAAAATTTATTCCATTCGCCAAAGGTCCTGTCGCTCTTGGCAAGACCGGTACATCGTTGAATGCAAGCGGTGGATTCGTTCTTTCTACTCCTGGTGTTAGCCCGGCATATATGGGTGTTGGATATATTATTGGTCCGCGTCTTGCGTCGCTCAACTTTGCCGGCGGATTACTTGCGTGGGGACTTTTTGTACCGCTGTTGTTATTCTGGTTAGGACCAAGTCTTGAAGCAGCGCATCCGGAAGGATTAACCGATCATACGTGGCTTGCTCAGGCAACAACGGTTTGGAGATTCATTGTTCGTCCGATTGCGATCGGTGGAATGTTGATGAGTGCGGCATTCACATTGTTCCGGATGAGAAAAAATCTTATCGGCGGATTGAAACGTTCTATTGGCGACGTTAAAAAGGCAGCAACAAGCGGTCCGGAAACAAATCGCACTGAGTCTGATTTGAGTATATCCAAAGTATTTTTGGGAATTGGCGGTGCAGCAATTCTTACATTCTTCCTTTATAATCATTTTGCACAGGATGTTGTTGCTGCTTTAACGGCTACCGTTGTTATGATCATTGCCGGATTTTTCTTTGCGGCAGTTTCCGGATATCTTGTTGGAATGATCGGTTCATCGAATAATCCGATCAGCGGGCTTACGCTTTCAACGGTAATTATTGCAGCATTGTTGATGGTTGCGCTCGGACAAAAAGGGATCACCGGAATTGCAACAGTGTTAGGTGTTGCCGGTGTAATCTGCGTTTCCGCAGCGGTTGCCGGTGAAATGTTACAAGATCTTAAGGTCGGCCACATTCTCGGCGGCACACCATGGAAAATGCAGATGGGCGATCTTATTGGTGTTGTTGTTTCTTCTGCAGTCATGATCTTTCCGATCATTGTACTTCACGAAGGTGATCTGAAAATGGGAGGTATGGGTCTCGGTGGAAGTGCCTTACCGGCTCCGCAGGCAAGTTTAATGGCTCTTGTTTCACAAGGTATTGTTGGCGGACAAATGGCGTGGCCTCTAATCATTGTTGGAATTTTGATGGCGATTAGTTTTATTCTTGTTCAGGTAAAGAGCCCGATGCTTATTTGCGTTGGTATGTATCTTCCATTGGAAACAACCTTTGCAATTTTTGTCGGCGGCCTCATCAAAGGTATTGTTGATAGAATGGTTGTATCACGACAATTCAATGATGCCCAAAAGATCCGTGTGGAAAATAATGGAACGTTAATCGCAGCAGGATTGATCGCCGGTGAAGCTCTCGTCGGTCTTGTCTTTGCAGCATTCGCATTTTTGGATGTTCCGACACCGGTGATATTTAAAGAGCCTTCATTCCTTGGCAGCTTGGCAGTGTTTCTTATTGTTGGTTATGTGTTAGTAATGATACCTGTAAAAAATGCAGGAAGTCCGGATGAACCGGCACCGCCAAGTGCGATGATGTAAATAATTTTTCCTACCTCGTCCCGATAGATATTATCGGGACGAGGTATCTTAACGAAAGCGTTCAATTGAAAAAGCAAGAAACAAAAGAAGTAAACCTGTGGGAATTGACACCGCTTCGAAATGCGAAATGGGAAACAACTGAAGAAGGAAAAGTCGTTGTGCTTGTTCCCAAATTTAAAAATCCATTCCTTGTCAAATGGATCTTACCGTATTTAGCAAAACCATTCTTTCGTATTAAATTGGATGATATTGGCAGTCTGATCTGGCAGCAATGTGATGGAGCCACTTCAATAGCAACGATCGCTGAATCACTGAAATCGAAATTTGGCGACTCGGTTGAACCTGTTGATGCACGCATCAATAAATATCTTAATCATCTTGAACGCGGCGATCTTCTGTTGGTAGAACGAATGGAATCAACTAACACTGTCCACTTATAATTTAAA
Source organism: Bacteroidota bacterium (assembly GCA_025355705.1). Taxonomy (GTDB): domain Bacteria; phylum Bacteroidota; class Ignavibacteria; order UBA10030; family UBA8401; genus UBA8401. The sequence continues at coordinate 11,475 of JANXZD010000259.1, forward strand.
AAAAACGAGGTATGTCATGTCTGAAGCTATTAAAGGATTACAACCAGAACTCTTATGGAAATATTTTGCTGAGATCAGCAAAATTCCGCGCGGATCGAAAAATGAAAAAGCGATCTCGGCATATGTCATGGGTGTTGCAAAACAATTCGGTCTTGCAGCAAAACAAGACAAGTTCATGAACGTTGTTGTAAAAGTCCCTGCATCAAAAGGGAAAGAGAATGCGGCGTCATTATGTCTGCAGGGACATCTTGATATGGTTCCTGAAAAAAACAAAGATAAAGTTCACAACTTCGAGAAAGATCCGATCGAACTTGTTCGCAAAGGAAATATGCTGATGGCGAACGGAACAACGCTGGGCGCTGATAACGGCGTTGCGGTTGCAACATATCTTGCGATCATGGAAGACAAATCGCTTGTACATGGACCGCTTGAGCTGCTCTTCACCGTTGACGAAGAAACAGGATTGACCGGCGCCAATAATTTGAAACCAGGATTTCTCGAGAGCAAAATGTTGATGAATCTTGATTCGGAAGAAGAAGGTTCATTGTATGTTGGATGTTCAGGAGGCCGCAACACAATCGGAATCTGGAAATTAAGAACAGACAGCGCCCCGAAGGGGACAGTTGCTTTGAAGATTATTGTCAAAGGATTGAAGGGGGGTCATTCAGGATTGGAGATCGATAAAGGGCGGGGGAATTCAATAAAAATTATTAACCGTGTGTTGATCGCGTTGGATAAGGTCGGCGCACGTCTTTCGATGATCGAAGGCGGTAACAAGAGCAATGCAATTCCGCGTGAAGCAGAAGCGGTGGTCTTTGTTCCGAAAAAAGATACAAAGAAAGCAGTGGCCATTGTTGCACAGTGGAATGAAACGATCAAAGCAGAACTTTCTTCCGTAGAACCGGACTTACAGATCGTTGCAGAAAATATCGAAATAAAAAAAGCAAAAGTGGTGAAGAAAGATCTTCAGGCTTCACTCTATCGAACTATCTCTGCTCTACCGCATGGTGTCCTAAAAATGAGTGCTGATATCAAGGAACTTGTTGAAACCTCCACCAATGTTGCGATCATCAAAACTGAAAAGAATAGAATTGAACTGATCACCAGTCAACGAAGTTCCGTTGCATCCGAAACAATAGAAGCGCTTCAAACCATGGCTTCTATTTTTACGCTAGGCGGTGCAAAAATAGAGCAAACAGAAGGATATCCGGGTTGGAAACCGAATTTGAATTCGAAGATCCTGGCAATTGCAAAACAATCGTATAAAAATCTGTACGGCAAAGATGCATTGGTGAAAGCAATCCATGCCGGATTGGAATGCGGAATTATTGGTGAAAAATATCCCGGAATGGATATGGTTTCATATGGACCGACACTTGAAGGAGTGCACTCGCCGGATGAAAAGATCCATATTGATACTGTTGATAAATTCTGGAAGTTCACTCTTGAGATATTGAAAAATATCAACTAGGTCATAACGATTTATTCCTTCTTAAAAGCGTCGTACAAGTTTTGTGCGGCGCTTTTTTTTCTTATCTTATTCCACGAAAATTCATTCATCATGCCATGGTCGTACCTATGACAACTCAAAACGTTGAAGCAACACTTCCGCCGCCGCCGCGCGCATATCGCTGGCTGGTTCTCATCCTTATTAGTTTTGCCATGTTCGGCAACTACTATATTTATGATGCAATAAGTCCGCTCGCCGACGTTCTTGTTACCCAACTGCATTTTACAGATTCTGATATCGGTCTGTTGCAGGGAATTTACAGTCTGCCGAATATTATTATGGTCCTCATCGGCGGATTTATTATTGACCGCCTTGGGACCAAAAAATCGACACTGATCTTTGCTGTGCTTTGTTTGCTTGGTGCAGTGATCACGGTTTCAAGCGGGACTCTTTTTGTTATGGCTACCGGAAGATTGGTCTTTGGACTTGGTGCTGAATCATTGATCGTTGCGGTGACAACGGCAATTGCAAAATGGTTCAAAGGAAAAGAATTAAGTTTTGCTTTTGGTATTAATCTTACTATTGCGCGGCTTGGTTCGTTTGCTGCGTTGAACTCTCCATCATGGGCATCAAAATATTATGAACACTGGCAGGCAGCGTTGATGATCTCTGTTGTGTTTGGTGTGATTTGTGTGGCTGGAGCGATCATGTATTGGCTTCTTGAATCGAACGCTGAAAAAAAATATCAGATCAGTAACGCCGGTGCTACCGACAAAGTAAATTTTTCCGATATTTTTAAGTTTGGTGTTTCGTATTGGTATATCGTTGCATTGTGCATCACGTTCTATTCGGCGATCTTTCCGTTTCAAACGTTCGCCGTAAAGTTTTTTATGGAAGCGCACGGCACATCGCGCGAATTGGGTGGATTCCTTTCCAGCATGCTTACGCTCTTCGCAATGGTTGCCACCCCATTGTTCGGTTTGATGGTCGATAAAATTGGAAAACGCTCTCTCTTTATGATGTTCGGATCTATCCTACTTGTTCCAGTCTATTTAATGATGGCATATACTCATATTTCGTTATATGTACCAATGGCAATGATGGGAATTGCATTTTCTCTTATTCCCGGAATTATGTGGCCGTCAGTCAGCTATCTTGTTGAAGAAAAAAAACTCGGTACGGCATACGGATTAATGACGTTGATCCAAAATATCGGTCTTGCCGGATTCAACTTTCTTGTTGGCTGGGCTAATGATTTTTCTGCTGCCAGTGCAACAAATCCTGGTGGATACTCATTGGGAATGTGGATATTTTCCTCGCTCGGATTCATCGGATTTCTTTTTGCATTCTTACTTCGTCGAAATGAAACAGGACCAAATGCGCATGGATTAGAAACGATTAAATCGTAAAAGAGCGAAAGCGGAAAAGCTGAGACGGTAGAAAGAAGACGTAAGATGAAAAAGGTGAAAACGTAGAAGCAAAACGTAAGAAGGGAAAAGGGAGATGGAAAAGAGTCACAAGAAATTAAAAGTGTGGCAAGAAGCAATTGATCTTGTTACATCAGTCTACAGTGTTACCGAGAAGTTTCCAGATAATGAAAAATTTGGACTTACCAAATAGATGAGACATGCTGCAGTTTCTATTCCGTCGAATATTTCTGAAGGTGCAGCAAGACAAGGGACTAAAGATGCAATTCAATTTTTTGTTATATCCCGGGCTTCGTTAAGTGAATTAGATACCCAGTTGGAAATTGTTTCGCGATTACATTTTGTTAATAACAACGAAATCGAGAAGATCCAAAAACACATCGATACTGTTGATGCTTTATTAAGTGGTTTAATCAGATACAGAAGAACAACGAAATAGTTCTACCGTTTTTCATTTACCATTTACCAAGTTTCCACTATGAATATATCAAATGAGCTTTATTCCGCCTCTCAAATCGCAATTCGTGATTGTATGGGAGTGAAACAGAACGAACGAATTCTCATCATCACCGATGAACCACTTCGTACGCTTGGTTATGCATTGTGGAAAGCGGCAAAGGATTTTGGTAATGAAGTTCTCCTCACCGAAATTCTGCCAAGAAAATCGAATGGAGAAGAGCCGCCGACTGAAGTTGCTGAGTTAATGAAAAAATTCGATGTCGTATTTTGTCCGACTTCAAAATCATTAACGCACACCGATGCACGACGTGCTGCAAGTACGCTTGGAGTTCGTATTGCAACACTTCCAGGTGTAACAGAAGAAATAATGGTCCGCTGTATGAATGCAGATTATAACGCGATCGCTCAGCGCACATTTACTCTCTGCAGACTAATGGAAAAAACTTCCGTTATTCGTGTCACTTCTCCTGCAGGAACAGATATTTCAATGCCGATGAAAGGGAGAACAGCACACGCAAGTTCCGGATTATTCCGTGAAAAAGGACAATCGGGAAATCTTCCGACCGGCGAGGCATATCTTGCACCACTTGAAGGGCTATCAAATGGAATAGTTGTCGTTGATGGTTCAATGGCTAGTATTGGAATTGTTAAGATGCCGATCCGCATTATTGTAAAAGATGGGTATGCAACAACCATTGAAGGAGGAATAGAAGCGGAAGCACTCAGAAAACTTC
>JANXZD010000298.1 GCA_025355705.1 Bacteroidota bacterium
GTGTCATTGACACCTTTAAGTAAAACATATTCAAAAGTGATCATCTCGTTTGTTTCGTCTGTGTACTCTTTGCAAGCCGCAAGTAGCTCTTCAATGGGATATTTCTTATTGATAGGCATAATTTTATCTCGCACATCGTTAGTCGTCGCATTGAGGCTGATTGCAAGTCGTACTCCAGCCTCAGCGACGAACTTAATTTGCGGCGCCAAACCACTGGTTGAAATTGTAATTCGCCTTCTGGCAAATCCAATTCCCATTTGGTCGTGAATAATTTCGCAAGCTTTCATAACATTCGGTACGTTATCCAGGGGCTCACCCATTCCCATAAAAACAATATTTGTGATCGGCTTTTCTGAGAATGTTTGAGCGGTGATATATTGGTTGAGAATTTCACTTGTTGTAAGATTTCTCAAAAATCCCATGCTCGCGGTTGCACAAAACGTACAATCCAATGCACATCCAATTTGCGTTGAAACGCATAATGTCATTCGCTCTTCTGCATCAACTGCGGTTATGCGGGGAGGAATAAGCACCGTTTCGATTTTCTTTCCGTCGGAAAGTTCGTAAAGAAACTTTACTGTTCCGTCAATATCCGATGTCTGAGAAGCGGCAACCGTGAATTGTTCAATTGTTGCAGCTGCATTCAATTTCTCCCGCAGCGAAACAGAGAGATTCGTCATTACATCGAACAACGATACGCGGTATTTATAGAGCCACTGATAGATCTGTGCGGCTCGATACTTCGGTTCGCCGATGGAGACTATGAACTGTTCTAACGCTTTTAGCGTTAGGCCTTTTAGATTTGTTTTGGTCATAAGGGAAAAAAATTAGACTTGGAAGGTCTTGTGTACCCGCCAAGTCTGTATTAAAATAGCAAAAATTGATTCGGATTGCAATTGAAGTTCATAAAAAGGAAAGCTGTATTGAAATTTTAGATCCCATTTGAGAAAATATTAGATGATTAACTGATTAAAAAAGGCTCTCTTTGCCTCTCGTTGTAATTTTTTATACATTATGTTTGTCATTATGAAGTCCGAATATTTCGGACTTCACCGTTTTATCGATGTTGTCGCTCAGTATGGCTAAGCAAAAGAACATTCCCGTAAAATCTTCGACACTTAATTCATTAAAAACACCTCTCACGATTAAAGGTGCACGGGTCCATAATCTCAAAAATATTTCAGTCGTCATTCCTCGAAATAAACTTGTGGTGATCACCGGTGTGAGCGGTTCAGGAAAATCATCACTTGCATTTGATACGATCTATGCGGAAGGTCAGCGCCGATATGTTGAGTCGCTTTCCTCCTATGCGCGCCAGTTCCTTGAACGAATGGACAAACCGGATGTTGATTCCATTCAAGGGATGTCTCCGGCAATCTCCATTGAGCAGAGAACCAATACTCGAAATCCTCGTTCCACTGTTGCTACCACTACTGAAATTTATGATTATCTGCGTCTATTATACGCGCGTGTTGGAAAGACCATTTGCCCGAAATGCGGTCGTGAGATCAAAAAAGATTCTGTTCAGATTGTCGTTGATGCGGTGATGGAATATGAAGAGAATTCCAAATTCTACGTGATGTTTCCAATGCATCATCACGAAGGGAAAACTTTAATACAAGAGTTTGATGTGTTGAAGCAACGGGGATTTTTCCGACTGGTCATCGATGGAGAAATAGTCGATTTGAATGAGAGCGATGCTTCATCGATCAAACAATCCCTAAAAAAACAGGGGTCCAAGAAAAAGGAAGAAAGTTCCCTCGGAAATACAAAATCGAAAGAACACGATATCTATATTCTTGTTGACCGGTACATTCTCCGTAAGACCGAGATCCAAAGTCAAAATCGTTTAGCGGATTCTATCCAAACCGCCTTTGTTGAAGGAGAGGGATATGCGTCACTATTAAATCTTGAGACAAAAAAAACAATTCCGTTCAGTCAGCATTTTGAATGTGCAATAGATAATATTCGATTTGAAGAACCAGAACCGCATTTATTTGCGTTCAATTCCCCAATTGGTGCTTGTCCAAAATGTCAGGGTTTCGGACGTTCGGTGGGAATTGATATGGATCTAGTTGTTCCCGATCTTGAAAAAACGTTGAAGGAAGGAGCGATCATGCCATGGACAACTCCGAAATTCCAGGAAAATCTGCGTGATCTTGCGCGCATTGCATACGATGCCGGTGTTCCAATGAACGTTCCATATAAAAAATTGACTGAAGAACAATTGAACATTGTGATGAACGGTTATAAAAAAGATTTTGACGGTATCAATGGTTTTTTCAAAACGGTTGAACGCAAGGCCTACAAGATACAATATCGAGTATTGTTAAGTAAATATAGGGGATATACAACGTGCGATGAATGCCACGGAAACCGTTTGCGAAAAGAAGCGTTGAATGTGAAGATCGGCGGTAGACATATCGGAGAAGTTGTTGCGCTCTCTATAGAACGAGCAGAAGATTTTTTTATTGGTCTCACACTATCTGATTTTGATCTCAGTATTGGAAAACGGATCCTGGAAGAGATCAGAAAACGCCTTCGATATCTTGTGGATGTTGGCGTAGGATATTTAACATTGGACCGTTTATCAAATTCAATTTCCGGCGGAGAGTCGCAGCGCATCAATCTTGCCACGTCGATCGGTTCTTCGCTCGTTGGTTCGATCTACGTACTCGATGAACCGAGTATTGGTTTGCATCCGCTTGATAATGATCGTCTCATTACCATTCTTAAACGATTGAGGGATGTTGGGAACACCGTTATTGTTGTTGAACACGATTCGGATATGATGAAAGCTGCGGACCAAATCATTGATATCGGTCCAAAAGCTGGCGAGCGAGGCGGTGAGATCATGTTTCAAGGAACATATGATGAAGCCGTGAATGATGAGAAATCATTGACAGGAAGATATCTCTCAGGTGCTCTCGAAATTCCGCTGCCCGCATCCCGAAGAAAAAAAACAAAAGATTCAATCAAGGTGTTTAATGCGTTTCACCACAATCTTCAGAATATCGATATTGAAATTCCATTGAAGATGTTTGTGTGTGTTACGGGTGTCAGCGGTTCTGGAAAAAGCACTATCATTCATGATATTATTGGAGAGGGAATTAAAAAACGATTGAGCGGGCATATTGGACGATTGAGTGGAGTTCACGATATTCAAGGATGGGAAAAAATTCAACATCTTGAATTGGTCGATCAATCTCCAATCGGGCGTTCGCCGCGTTCGAACCCGGTAACGTATATCGGTGTATTCGATGGGATCAGGGAATTGCTCTCGAAAACTGCCGTAGCGAAGATCCATGGGTATCAGCCGGGATTTTTCTCGTTCAACGTTCCCGGCGGACGGTGTGATGTTTGTGAGGGGGATGGTCTGCAAAAAGTAGAGATGCAGTTCATGGCAGATCTTTATTTAACGTGTGAATCGTGCAACGGTAAGCGGTATAAAAAAGAAGCGCTTGAAGTTCGGTGGAATGGAAAAAATGTCGATGATATTCTTGGCTTGACGGTTGAAGAAGCCATTACCTTCTTTGGGAAGTATCCGGACGGGAAAAAAGTGATGCATAAATTACAAATACTCGATGATGTCGGTTTAGGATATTTACGACTCGGACAAGCTGCCACAACACTTTCCGGCGGAGAAGCGCAGCGAATAAAACTTGCAACACATCTTGTAGAAAAAAAGGAAGGTCATACGCTCTTTATTTTTGATGAACCGACCACGGGATTACACTTTGACGACATTCAAAAATTATTAAAATGTTTTACTGTATTGTTAGATGCCGGAGATTCGCTCATCGTTATCGAGCACAATCTTGATGTTATTAAATGTGCTGACCATGTGATCGATATGGGACCCGGCGGAGGTGAAAATGGAGGAAAAGTTATAGCCGTAGGTTCACCTGAAGAGATTGCCAGAATAGCTCAGTCACACACCGGGAATTTTTTGCAAAAAATCCTTTGATATTTCATTCAACCTCGGTAAAATCATATATGTGACAAAGGTAACTGGTCATATATTCCCACAAACGTGTTCTTGTTCTACTTCTCTAAATTTCTTATATTGTTCGGCTATATTAATGAATAAAAGGGGCCCTTAGCTCAGTTGGTTAGAGCAGCTGACTCATAATCAGCGGGTCGCTGGTTCAAGTCCGGCAGGGCCCACTCGATATTATAAAAAATGGTGTGTTGAGATATAAGAAGATTACATTCACCTTTTTATAGTATGATTTTCTATGATCTCATTGTTTTAGAGGGAATTGCTGAGGTATTCAGTTCAATCTCCACAGATAGAAAGAATTTATTTTAAAAAGCACTGCTGGTGGAATAATGGAAAAAGTTTTTCATAAAGCTAAAAACCATAAAGAAGCCAAAACATGGGATGTGACTCAACAAATTATGATGAGTGTGGAAGAGAGACAACGTGTCGCCAAGGAATTGAAAAAACGCTTCTATGGAAACAGCTCTCCGGATGTCCGCAGAAAGGTAAAGTGAGACAGAAATCATCCTTCTCCTATGATGTAACGGAGTTTCTTTACCTTCTTTCCAAACGCGATGTGCATTTTCTGAAAGAAAAAAAATGTGAGTTTTATTATATCGGAATTGACGAATTGATAAAGAATAAGAAAGCGGTCAATCGCAATAAAGATATGGATGATATGAGATTTCTTAAGGAAGTGAAGAAAAGAACTCATCATTAAATTACAAGCGATAGTTATAAAAACTGTTCAATTAGTTATTACTTCTTATGTAGATAATCACAACTTATCAGAATAAATAAATGAAAAATGAATTTCTATCCAAAATTGAAAAAAAAGAACTAGTTGTTGGTGTTGTTGGTCTTGGTTATGTGGGACTTCCGCTTCTATTATGTTTTGCTGAGAAAGGATTTAAGGGAATCGGTTTTGATGTTGACGCAAACAAACCGAAAATGCTTTCTGAAGGCAGATCGTACATCAAACACATCTCGAACGAACGAATCTCCAATGCAGTAAAATCGGGTCTCTTTACTAACACTACCAATTTTTCAAAGATCAAAGAATGCGATGCAATATTGATCGCAGTTCCTACCCCGCTCAACAAAAACCGTGAACCGGAAATGGAATACATTGTTTCAACATGCGAATCGTTGTATCCCCATCTTCGCAAAGGACAATTGATCGTGCTCGAATCGACAACATATCCCGGCACGACGGTAGAAGTGATGATCCCGATCCTTGAAAAGAGCGGACTAAAAGTTGAAAAAGATTTCTATGCGGCATTTTCTCCTGAGCGCGAAGATCCTAATAATCCAAGTTTTCGCACCGAAACAATTCCCAAAGTTGTCGGCGGTACTTCTCCGGATAGTTCTGAGGTAGCAAACAAACTCTATAGCCAGATTGTCGTAAGAACCGTGCCGGTTTCATCAACGCAGGTTGCTGAAGCGACAAAATTGATGGAAAATATTTTCCGTTCTGTGAATATCGCATTGGTGAACGAACTCAAGGTCGCCTTTATGAAAATGGGGATCGATGTGTGGGAAGTGATCGATGCAGCAAAGACAAAACCCTTCGGGTATATGGCATTTTATCCGGGACCGGGATTGGGCGGACATTGTATTCCTATCGATCCATTTTATTTGACTTGGAAAGCACGCGAGTTTGGTGTGAATACACGGTTCATTGAGCTTGCCGGAGAAATAAATACTGCAATGCCTGATTTTGTCGTCAGCAGGGTGATGGACGCTCTCAACGAAAGCGGGAAATCACTTAAAGGTTCAAAAGTGCTGGTGCTGGGATTGGCGTACAAGGCGAATGTTGACGATTACCGCGAATCCCCTTCGTTTCATCTGATGGAAAAATTAGAAGCGAAAGGTGCAACGGTTGAATTTAACGATCCGTATATTCCAACAATTCAGCCGACACGAGAGCATGCACACTTTACCGGAAAAAAATCTGTTGCAATTTCAAACGAGTATGATCTTCTGTTGATCTCAACAAATCATGACGAGTATTACAAGATTGATTTTTCACAATTCACTATTCCTATTGTCGATTCAAGGAATGTGATAAAACAACCACTTCCTAATTTGTTTAAGGCATAGGGTATGGGGTATGTATAGATGGAAAATCTAGTCAAGCTTGCCGTTGTTGGATGTGGAAGATGGGGGATTAATCATGTTCGTACTGCATTTTCGCTCCTTGGCGAAGATCTTCGTTGTGTCTTTGATGCAAACCCATCTGCTCAGGACCGGGTAAAACAAATATCCCCTTCGATTCCGTTTACAACTGATAAACAGCAAATACTGAATGATGCATCTATTAATGCAGTTATTATTGCTACTCCGGCAGAGACACATTTCACACTGGCGAAACAGTTCTTAGAACATGGCAAGCATGTGTTGGTGGAAAAACCGATTACTCTTTACAGCAGTGAAGCAAAAGAACTGATGGCAATTGCTCAAAAGAATGATCGATGGTTGATGGTAGGGCATGTTCTATTGTACCATCCTGCTATACTGAAATTAAAAGAGTTATATGTCTCAGGAAAGATCGGTACTCTGCAATATATCTATAGTAACCGGCTGAATCTTGGCGCAATTCGAAGTGAAGAGAATATTCTGTGGAGTTTTGCACCGCATGATATTTCTATCATTCAATTCTTGATCGGATCAAATCCGACTGAAATCGCCACGCATGGCGCGACGTTCGTACAAAATGGTATTGAAGATACGACCATTACCTATTTGAAATATCCGAACAATGTGCACGCTCATATTTTTGTTAGCTGGCTTCATCCGTTCAAAGAACAGCGTCTTGTTGTTATCGGCGATAAAGGGATGTTTGTCTTTGAAGACAATCTTGCAAAAGATAAATTGAAATTTTATCCCAAAGGATTTCAAAGATCGGAAAAAGGTTTCGAAAAATTTGACGGAGAATTTGAGTCGATTCCATTTGAAAATGCTCAGCCGTTGGCGGAAGAACATAAACATTTTTATGACTGCATACGTCTCAACAAGCAGCCATTAACCGATGGACAACACGCTCTAGATGTATTAAATATTCTTGAACAAGCAACGAAAGAGTTACACCATGCCTAATTTGTCTCAATCAGATCAACAAGAAAAAAACTATTACGTCAATCAACATGCTGTTGTTGATGACAATGTCGAAATCGGTGAAGGTTCAAAAGTGTGGCATTTTTCTCATGTGCAATCCGGTTCGAAACTTGGGAAAAAATGCATTCTCGGACAGAATGTGAACATTGCCAACAACGTCACGATCGGGAATTTTGTGAAGATACAGAACAATGTATCTGTCTATGAAGGTGTGACGCTGGAAGACTACGTTTTTTGCGGTCCATCGATGGTATTCACAAATGTGATCAATCCACGGAGCGCAGTAAATAGAAAAGATCAGTACGCAAAAACGCATGTAGGAAGAGGTGCGACCATTGGAGCGAACGCAACTATTATTTGCGGGAATGATATTGGAGAATATGCATTGATAGGAGCAGGAGCG
>JANXZD010000358.1 GCA_025355705.1 Bacteroidota bacterium
ATCCAATTACAATATGTTAACGGATTTGATGGAACCAAACCAAATCAATATACTGCTGCACCATTCGCAACAGGTAAAACAGATACGGTCGTAGCGTATATTCGTGTTAACATGAAGGGCTATGAATTATTTGATCCCGCAAAACACAAAGTTGGTATTCGCGGATCGTTTGCTACATCAAACTGGGGAACAACAATTATCATGAAAGCGGAAAAACCGTTTGCAAACGGCGGTCAAGGAAATTATTCCGATCCTGATAAGTTCTACTCAGTACCGATCTATTGGAAGAAGAGCTTCCTTGATACAGCAAGTGTTGGTGCTAAAAATATGACATTCAAATTTGTTATCCACAATATCAATGCGCCGGTAACGGAAGATTGGTCATTGATGGTTGACAATCAGGATATCAATCAATATGGTTTCACAATGCCTAGTAAAGATACAACAGTGTACTGGAAATGGTACGGCGGTTCATTCAGCCCACCTGTTGGAAAAGATACCGTCACTGTAAAATTCCGTGTTGATCTTTCCACAGCAACAGCTGCAAAAGGATTCAAAGCTGGTGATACAGTTATCGTAAAATCAGGTTTGGATATTACAGCAGGTGCAGTATATATTGATACCCTCAAAAAAGTTGGTGTTACCGGTGCAATCTATGAATCAGCTAATCGTGTGATTGCTGGCGTTGCTGCGGGTAAAGCTTTGAACTATCAATATTATTCTCTCTATAATCTTACCGAAATCCGTGAAATTTTCTATGATTTCGATTATACCGGTACAGATAATAAAGCAGAACGTCGTAAATTTTTAGTTCCGACAAAAAATACTACATATACGATCGCTGATACCTCGGTATTTGTCGACAATATGAGACGTCGTCCGACATTCCAAAGCAAAGCGAAACTTGCTCGCAATGTGAATGTTACATTTACATGCGATCTCCGTCCGGCATATTATCATGTGTCGATCGGTGATTCGATCTTTGCAATTCAAAGTTCATACAAAACCCTCACCATTGCAGATAAAGATAGCATCTACAAATTTGGTGTTTGGATCAACGGTCCCGCAGTCGGTGGTTGGGGTAATACCAACGGCGATTGGGGAAATGGTCTTCGTGAGAACTTAGCAAAGAAAATGTGGGATGATGGTACGCATGGCGATAAAGTTTCAGGCGATCGTATCTATTCATTATCAGTAAAGTTCTATAAAGATTCTGCAAACAATACCGCTGGTCAAGTATTCAAATTCGGTTTGGGTGCTGGTGATAACGAAGCTGGTAAAGGTGGTTTCGGAAACAACCACGTTCGTAATATTGACGATGCTGATACGATTGCAACAATTGCTGAAGACTTCGGCAGTATCAATCCAAAATATTATCGTGCATGGGATTACACCAAACATACCACCGGTGTTGACCGTATTGAAAATGTGATTCCGGTTGTGTATGAACTCAGCCAGAACTATCCGAATCCATTCAATCCGACAACAACAATCAACTACGCAATTCCAACAGCTGGTCTTGTTTCCTTGAAGATCTATAACATTCTTGGTCAAGAAGTAGCACAGTTGGTGAACGCAGTTCAAGTTGCTGGTGCATATCAAGCGACCTTCAATGCAAGTACGCTCTCCAGCGGTGTGTACTTCTACAAGATCGAATCCGGCAAATTCTCTTCTATCAAGAAGATGATGTTGTTGAAATAATTATTGCATGATGGAATTGATGAATGAATAATTCTGATTTCCATTCTGCAGTATGAAATTCAAAGAGGCAGGGTAAGTAATTGCCCTGCCTCTTCTATTTTTCACTACTTTCTACAAATACCTTTCTCCACTACTATGCCCACACCTCTTACAAGTATTCCCGACTGGATAAACGATGCGGTTTTTTATCAGATATTTCCAGAGAGATTTGCCAATGGTGATACCTTAAATGATCCACCGAATCTTGAGCAATGGGGAAACCGTCCGAAGGGGAATAGTTTTTTTGGCGGTGATCTTCAAGGAATTATCGATCATCTTGATCATCTAAAAGAGTTGGGAATCAACACACTCTATTTCAATCCAATTTTTTCTGCTGAATCCAATCACAAATACAACGCAAAAGATTACCGCATCATCGATCCTTCATTTGGAACGAACGAACTATTTGACCAGCTTATCAAG
>JANXZD010000376.1 GCA_025355705.1 Bacteroidota bacterium
TCCCCGGATCACGGCGGGCTTCAAACTCATCGTTCCACATCGATTTTCCCTGTCGTGTAACAACAACACCACGAATTTCATTTCCCGGAACAGGCGGAACATTTACGTTCAGCAATGTTCCATTCGGCAGACCATGTTCAATAACATTTAATGCAAGACGGCATGCAAACTTCGCCGCATATTTAAAATCTGCATTGGGCTCAAACGTAGTCAACGAAATGGCAAGTGATGGAATACCGAGGATCGTTCCTTCAGTTGCAGCCGAGACTGTTCCTGAATAAATTACGCTGACCGCAGTATTCGAGCCATGATTGATCCCTGATATCACAATATCCGGTTTATTTTTCATTAGATGACGGATAGCAAGTTTCACACAATCCGCCGGTGTTCCATCAACAGCATATCCAAAAAAAATCCCTTCCTTTGAAACTTCTCTCACACGAAGCGGACGATGCATTGTGATGGCATGACCAACCGCACTTTGCTGACTTTCCGGTGCAACGATCGTAACTGTTGCGATCGACTGAAGCTCTTTTACCAGCGTTCCCAATCCGTCAGAAAAAATTCCGTCATCATTTGAAACTAAAATTGAAAGTTTCTTTTCCATAGATAATTCTTACCTTGACTGCCTTCCATTATTTGAGTATATTTACATATAACATTGATCGCGGGGTGGAGCAATTGGTAGCTCGTCGGGCTCATAACCCGAAGGTTTCAGGTTCAAGTCCTGACCCCGCTACAAAACAACAGCATATTCGCCAACTTTAGGGTTGGCGTTTGTGTTTTAAAGGGGTATTACTTGAACTGCTACTTGATATGCATTGGGAAAAAGGAACACGCATGAACAATGTGAAAACACAGAACTTCCTAAAAACCTGTGATATTTAGTTAATTGTGACAGAATGTTTTTCATTCTGCAATATAAAGTTACCTGCCATCGCAATCAACATATAACCTATCAATATTTTCCTTCTCTTTTGAACATTCACTAAATCTTACCAACAGCAGAGTGTTGCGTAGTTAATGCACACTAATTTTTTCGTTCCAACAGAACAAAATAATTAGTTTCTAAACTTACGTCATACAATCGGAGCAAGTTTTCTTTGTTCAAAAGCCAGTACTGAGAAAATTCCTCTGATTCCGGCGTGCGATCTTTTCCGAGAACGATATAGGTATCTGAAATCGTAAATAGTGTGTCGGCGGAAAAATATTTTATATTGAAAGTTTTTATGGGCAACCGGCTGGAGATCATGATTCGTTGGCCGACTCCGTATCCTGTCAGTAACGCAATAGAACCTCCGTTATATCTTTTTTGCATTTCTCGACCCAGCGATGCTGCAGATTGTGACCGACCATCAAAACTTTTAGATGCATCGTTGAATATTGCCACCCCTGCAGATGATACGACGATCTGCGCAACCGGTATCGCAAGAAAACAAATCACAACAAAAGCTTTGATGGTTTTTGATGGTATTGTTCCAAACAATTTCTGTAAACCTAACGCACTTGCTGTTGAAAGGAACAATCCGAATGTTAGAAAAAACCTCCAATTCCACCACCATTGGTCGATCTGGACAAAGCCAATGAGAATTGCCCAAAGAGTAAAGAATGCGGGAAGAGAAAAGAACAGCATGACAAGTATTTGTTCTTTCGGTAACGATAATTTTTTCAATGAAATCAGCATTACCATACTTGCGCTTAGCATCATGGGTCCGAAGATCCAAAGCAACGCTTTTCCAATAACAAGAAAAACATCCTGCGGTCGACCATGCAATGTTGTCCGCACCGCACTCGTGCCGACTGAGTATGTCCAATGTGCAAATTTCAATGCATCACCGTATTGAACATAATTCCAGATAAACCAGAATACTATTCCGATCCACGATATTCCTGCGAACAATATCATCTTGAGTGATGCAGCTTTTCTATCCTGTTTCCACAACTCCGTTCCCTTGTGCAAGGCGATGATTGAAATAAACGGGACCAGAATCCACGCTTCGTAACGACACAGCGTTGCACACAGTACTGCTGACGCACAGACGATGATCCACTGATCTTTCTCCGAACGGAGCCATCTCAACAATGCATATCCGCCGAGTGTTACAAAAAATAACAAAGTCATTTCATTCATCGGTGTAAGCGCAATGTATATGACATTCGGATTCAGTCCAAACAGAAGTGCAAGAAAGAATGCGATCGGACGCGAGTTGGTAAGCGATAGGATAATGGAAAACAACAGTAGACCGGAAGCGACAAGAAATGGGATTCCTACCATTGCACCGGCAATTCCTGAATAAAAGAGTGTGTCGAACGCAACAAATGGAATCAGAAGTAGATGCGGCAGCGGAAGCCAGACTGTGCCGATATTGACAATACCGGGCTGTTGAGAATCGATGAACTGGCGCGCGCGGACTATGTGCGATACTGCATCGCCGAAATAGATGAAGGCACTATCATTTTGAAGATATAATAGACAGCAGGATATCCACGCAGTACAAAAAAGAATAAGAGTATGTTCTTGCTCTTATTCTTTTTTAAATAATTCAGATTCATTGGAAGTCCAACATTTTAATTAACTGTTAACATACATTTATTTTAACGATTAATGAAACACGGTTTAACATTATAATTTTGAGAAATAACACTTCGATATGCTACATTTACCAAAACTGAATTTGAATAGAACATAATTTATTAAAAGAAATATCGCACGCC
>JANXZD010000392.1 GCA_025355705.1 Bacteroidota bacterium
CGAACATATATCCTTCGGGAACATGCCATCCGCCGAGCCCCATACCGCGCAAGATCACTTCTTCATTCTTGTCATTAACGATCTTAGCACCGGAAACTTTAAGAAAACCTTCCGCCATACTGTTTGTAGAAAACAAAAGAAGTAATGAAAGTATTAATAATGGAATCTGTTTGATGTTGTTCATTTGAGTATGACCATTTTTCGCTGCGCAGAATATCTTCCCGCACGTAATTGATAGAAATAGATTCCGCTGGATAATTGGAATCTTGTACTTGAAAATTGAAATTGATGTACACCTGCATCCTGTTCGTCATCGATCACCGATGCAACTTTTTTTCCGAGAACATCATAGAGAGTTAATGTAACATTACTCTTTTCAGCAAGGTGATATTCTATCACGGTAGTTGGGTTGAATGGATTGGGATAATTTTGCAACAACGTGAATTCCATAGGGGCATTGATATTTTCAACTGCAACCACCAGCGGAGAACCTGTCAGTTCAATATCCATCCAATTCGTCCGATCGCTGATCCATTTTTTGAGATACGTTATTTCATTGGTGTAGCTGCCTCCGACATACGCGTTGGGCCACACATACGTATTCAATATCGGCCATTTAATAAAATTCCTTTGTTGGGATTCTGAAAGATGCACAACCAACGAATCAATGACCGTATTGATCTTATTCAACAAGAATTGCTTCTTCCGCAGTTCGATCCAACGCAATCTCACTTTCCCCATGAATACCTTGTCTTGGAGCAATCGTCCCCACCAGAACGGCGGCTGGAATTGATCTGTTGACATGAACGTAGGGTTTGTTGTAAGATAGGTCAATTGCCATCCGTTAATGAGTGATGCAGCATAATAATCACTGTTTCCAAACCCGTGGTTATAATCCCAGTAGGGACCGAGAAAGAGTTTGCTGTTCTTTGAATCTTTATCCTTATACAAATAGAAACTCAATCGAAAACCATCGACATTTTTCGTCAGCTCATTAATAAGAAAATAATCTACCGCCGAACTTACATCAAGGATCTTTGAATAGCCGGTGATGGTATCGTCATATGCCGGCATCATCATATTCACTTCAAAGTTAAACATATAGTTCTTGATGTACGTCTTCTGAGCCTCAGTAATATCTTCCGGTTTCGGATATGTATATTGATATAAGATCTTTTGCTTTGCACCGGTGAACGGAGCAAATGTAGAATACCATCCTTCATTCCCGGTTATATCAAGTTTATCGATCTTGAAAATATACCCACCGGTCAATGCATCGCCGGTAACACCGGTGGAATCAAGTTTCGAGATATTCACACGATTCTTATCCCGTTTGATCTTTTCAAACAGCATATAGACACCCCTGTATTCACCGTTGATCAAAACTTCGCAATATCGTGTTCGGCTGGCATATCGTCCGATAGAGTTTGAAAGTGAATACGTTATCACATCTCTCATCAATGTCTTGTCATTATACTGCGCCGATAAGATCCAATCGCTTTCCGAAGGAAATCCTAAAAGCGATACATCGACACTGGCACCGAGTGAATCCCGAGTTTCAAATCCGTACTGCTTTTTAGGGAACATTTGTGATGATGAACCTCTGATCTCAATACCGATCTTTCCGTTATAATGATTGAGTGAATCGGTAATGGTATTCCTTTTTCCTTCGCCATTAAAGATGATCCCCATATCAGCAGTGATCTTAGGATCATCGACGATGGTCTGTCCGTTGGTGTTGATGACGACAATGGGAAGATTCGACGAAGTGAACGTTTGTGCAGAAACAACAGAAATGCTAACTGTCCCAAGAATAAAGAGACTTGTGCAATGCAGTTTGAGCTGAAAATATAGATTTTTCATTAATGATATGTTCTTTTTCGTTGATCAAAATAAGTTGATGCGTGATAATATTATCGTGATGGAAAGGATCAGACGGATTTGCATTGATTTTTATGACGAATATTCGCCCTCTCTGAGTAATTCTAATCTATTTCCTTCGTAAACCTAAAGCTTTTAAATATCCTTCATTCACAGTACAATTCGTAAATTTACAATTCTCCAAATAATCGGCGAATGCTTTTTTGATCACTTCCGGCGCCGGTTTCGCATCCCGAAAATTCTTATAGGATGTTCGGGGCTTGTTGACAAATGTTATGATCGAATCCCACTCGGCAGTTCTTGCAATCGAAACCATATTGCTCGGTGAATCCATTTTTTTAAATGGCCAGAAACACCATCCGAAATTATTCTTTTCGTTCAATCTGCGCCATGAATCGACCCATCGGTCGCTATTCTCTCCGGACTCTCCCATCCAAATTGGAACATTATATTTATTTGAGAAATCCGAGTACTCTTGAACCATTGCCTGAGTGGTATCACACCAATATTTGTGGTAGGTGTAGACCAATTTTTTATCGAATGGTTCACCGAACACTTTGAAATTATTGTTCCACTGTGCACCACCGAGGAACACAAGATGGTTTGTATCGACATCACGAATTGCAGAAACGATCCGTTTATACAACGGTTCAAGTTTACTATTAAATTTAGATGCGTCGAAATATGTAGCGATCGGTTCATTCAAAAGATCATACCCAATGACAATTTGTGCATGAGCATACCGTTGTGCAATTGCTTTCCAAAGATCAACCGTTAGCTGCTGCGCTTCGTTGCTTTCAAATAAATATGGATACCCATAGCTATCATCAATATTGTCACCCGTTTGACCACCGGGAGCGCAGTGCATATCGAGAATGACATAGAGATTTTCCTGAGAACACCATTGTACAACACGGTCGAGCATTTCCATTCCGGGACCGTCGAAGCGTTGCGTTTGATCTTCTGAAACAAACAAACGATAATTGAATGGGACTCTGATAGAATTCAATCCGCTTTTTTTAATGAATGAAATATCTTCCTTGGTAATGTAATTATCGCGGTATTGTTTCCAGAATTTTTTTGTTGCTTCAGGTCCTAGCAGTTGATTGAACGCCTCATTGATCCGTTGAGGGGAATTAGTATTCGTGAATTTGAACATATACCCTTCCGGTACGAGCCAATTTCCCAGGTTGATACCACGAAGCAGTATCGGTTTTCCATCAGGAGTGACAATATTTTTTCCATCAGTCGTTACAAACGAAGATTGCTGAGGATACATAACCGAAGCAACAATAAGGAAGAAACAAAATTGCAAGATAATTTTTTTCATTGTTTTACCTTTTTGTACACGCGGACATAATCAACAATCATTTTTTGCGGAAAAATCGTAAATGCATCAGGACTTCCGGGCCAATTACCGCCCACAGCAACATTCAGAAGCATGTGGAAACGTCGATCAAAAGGTGAAGTAGCATTCGCGGCAAAGTAGAGCGTTCCGTCAACATACCAGGCCATACTAATAGAATCCCACACTGTCGTAAACGTGTGAAAGTCTCCGGCAAATGTTCCGCTTGACAATTTGTATGAACTCCCTTTTTGCAGATGATGCGCTGCATCGGCTCCATAATGAATTGTGCCGTACACTTTATTTGTTTCGTGACCGAGCAGTTCCATGATATCAATTTCACCGCTTGCCGGCCATCCACCATATTCCCAATCCGTAGGAAGCATCCAGATTGCAGGCCACATTCCTTGTCCGTACGGAAGTTTTGCACGCACATCAAATCGTCCATAAAGCCAATCTCCCTTGTTCGCCGTTCTCATTCGAGCAGAAGTGTACGATTTTCCCAAATAATTTTCCTGGCGGGCTTCGATCACTAATTTTCCGCTGTCGATGTAAGAATTTTCAGAGCGAGCGGTGTAATATTGAAGTTCATTGTTCCCACCACCGTTGCCATTCACTTCATATTCCCATTTTTTAAGATCTATTGCGGGACCGTTGAACTCATCGTTCCATACAAGAGTCCAACCTGGTACGGATGGAATACTATCTTGCGGCTGTGGGGTTGGCTGTACGATACTGTTGGAATCTTTTTTTTCACAAGAGACAAGCAGAATACACATTAGAAAAGGGTATAAAACTGTAAAAATTTTGGTCATAAATTTTTCCTGATCCATCCGATTCAATACAACTGCTGAGAGAAGCGGATTTCCATCTCATATTTTTAGCTGAATGTTCTATTCGGTTTTTTTATACGCGCGTACATAATCTATTTCCATTTTTTGCGGGAAGATGGAATTATCGATACCTTGTGCTCCGCCCCAATCTCCACCGATCGCAAGATTAAGAATGAAATGAAACCGTTTATCAAACGGCCATGCCTCCCACCCCGTTCCGTCGTTTGTAGAAGTAAAATATTTCACATCATCCACAAAAAAATCGATTCGATCCGAGAACCAATCGATTGCATATGTATGGAATTCGATTGAAGCATTTGCAATTTTAATCGTTCCTGTTTTTTGCGTACCAATTTTAAAATAATATTTTTGAGAGTGCGTCGAACCATGAATCACATTTTGATCATACCCGACATGCTCCATAATATCTATCTCACCACTAGCAGGCCATCCTCCATATACCCAATCCGAAGAGAGCATCCAGATCGCAGGCCAGGTTCCTTTTCCATACGGAAGTTTTGCACGTACCACAAAATGTCCATATGTCCAATCACCTTTAAATTTCGTTCTCAAGCGGGCAGAGGTGTACGGTTTTCCAAAATAGGTTTCTTTTCGCGCTTCGATCACTAATTTTCCACTGTCGATATGTGCATTTTGACGGCGTGCAGTATAGTATTGAAGTTCATTGTTTCCCCCTCCATCCCCATTTACTTCAAATTCCCATTTTTTCTGGTCTATTACAGTATCGCTGAACTCATCATTCCAGACCAATGTCCATCCCGCTATTGGTGGAATAGTATCCTGCACTATGGGAATAGTATCTTTGGATTGCGGAGCA